>JBAXSA010000089.1:0-9731 GCA_037130945.1 Pseudomonadota bacterium
GAACGCCGAACTGGAACAACATCGCCATCATCAAGAAAAACGGGTCGCGCAACTGAACGCCATTCTGGGCCTGTCCCAGATATTGTCGCGCACACCGTTGACCGCCGAGCAGCAAGATTGCGTCGACAAGATCCTAATCTCCGGCCGGTCGTTGCTGGATCTCCTGAACGACATCCTGGATTACTCGGAATGAGGCCTCTCGCCAGTCTCGCCACCCGCATGGAAACTGCGCGACGCCTGGAGTCTGGAGGTGTTTTTATCTCCGGCCTGGAGGCATTCGCGGATGAATAGGCCAAAACTTACCATGCGGGTCAGCATCAAGTCGCGGATCACCGGTTTGGTGGTGCTGCTATTTCTGGTGGGTCTCGTGACCCTGACCCTGGCCATCACGACGCAGATCGAGCGTGACATGACCGCGTTGCTGTCCGCCCAGCAATTCTCAATCGCATCTTACATAGCGGGTGACATCGACGGAAAAATCCGCCATCGAATCACGGTTCTCAACCTCAACGCGGACAATATCACGCCAGAATTTTTCACAGATTCGGAACGGGCACGCGGCTATCTGGACACTCGTGCCCCCTTGCTGTTGCTGTTTGGTGCCGGTGTCGTGCTGGTCTCCCGGGATGGCGTGGGGATCGCCGACTATCCTCCCGCGCCGGGCCGGGTGGGTGGCTCATTTTCCGAGCTGGAGTATTTTAGGGAGGTCATGGCGACGGGGAACCCCGCCATCGGCCAGCCTCGCATCGGCAGGTTTACGAAAAAGCCGGGTGTCGCCATTGCCGTACCGGTTAAAAACCCGGCTGGCGGGATTCTCGGTGTCCTGGTCGGTTTTGCCACCCTGTCAGATACGACGCTGTTTGGTCAGCTGGAAAATACCAACATCGGTTATTCCGGGTATGCCGCCATCAATGCCCCCAAATTTGGTTTGATCGTCACCAGTAGCGACCGGTCACGCATTTTGACAGACATGGCCAAGCCCGGCGTTAACGTGATGCTGGATCGATTTGTTGCAGGCTTCGAGGGTTCCGGGGTCGCGATCAATTCACGAGGCATCGAGACGCTGACCTCGGCCAAACAGATTCCCTCCACCGGATGGGTCGCGCAGATTGTCCTGCCGACCTCGGAGGCCTTCGCGCCAATCCAGGCTATGAAACAGACCGCCTATGTGATGTCCGGCCTGCTGGCGGTGCTGGTCAGCGGCCTGATCTGGTGGGCTGTCCGGCATGTTTTGCGCCCGCTCGACACGGCGGCGGCCACCATCAACGCCATGGTGACGGGCAGCCCGCAGGCTCTAAAAACCCTTCAGGTCTCATCGTCCGATGAAATTAGCCACCTGCTGACCAGTTTCAATGCGCTGCTCCAGCAGCGGGGGCAAGCCCAGGATCAGCTAAACGCGGAAAGAAACCTGGTACAAACCACCCTCGACGCGCTGCTCGAGCATGTCTGCGTGATCGACGAAGCGGGCGTCATTCTAGCGACCAACCGAAGTTGGCGGAATTTTGCCCTCGGAAATGGCGGCGACCTCTGCAAACTGGATGTCGGCGTCAATTATCTCGCGGCTTGTGACTACGCCCAGGGCACCTGTAGCGAAGAGGCCCGGCCCATGGCCCAGGGGATTCGCGCCGTCCTGCGCGGCGAGACGGCGCGCTTCAACATGGAATACCCTTGCGATTCGCCCACCGAGCGACGTTGGTTCTCGGCGCAGGTGTTGCGGGCGGAATCGATGACGGGGGTGAAGGCGGTGATTGCCCACTTCGACATTTCCGAGCGCAAGCGGGCCGAGGAAAAGGTACACAAGGCCACTGCCGTGGCCATGGACTGGGGATTGAAGGCGGAAGCCGCCAACCGGGCCAAGAGCGAATTCCTCGCCAACATGAGCCACGAGATTCGCACGCCGATGAACGCCATCCTAGGTCTCTCGGAGGTGTTGGTGCGCACCGATCTGACGATGGATCAACAGGATTGCGTGGACAAGATTCTGACGTCCGGCCGATCCCTGCTGGGCATTCTCAATGACATCCTGGATTATTCGAAGGTAGAGGCCGGACGGCTTGAACTGGAACAGGCCAATTTTTCCCTCGAACGCCTCTTGAAAGACCTCGCGACCCTCGTCTCGGCCAACGCGCAAGCCAAGTCCCTGGAACTTCTCATCGGCACCGCGCCCAATGTACCCCTCACCCTGGTGGGTGACGGCTTGCGTTTGCTGCAGATCCTGACCAACCTGACCGCCAATGCCGTCAAGTTCACCGAGACTGGCCAGGTGGTGGTCGGGGTCACCCTGGCGGAACAGTGTGAGGAACACCAGGTACTCTTGCGTTTCGAGATCCGGGATACCGGCATCGGCATTGCCGAGGAGGCGCTGTCGCGCCTATTTTCCCCCTTTAGCCAGGCTGACAATTCGACCACCCGGCGGTTCGGCGGAACCGGTCTGGGACTCGCCATCTGCCGGCGGCTGGTAGAACTCATGAGGGGCGAAATTGGCGTCGACAGCAGGGCAGGGCAGGGCAGCACTTTTTGGTTTACCGTGCCGTTTGCCGTCGGCGAAGCGCCCGCTACCGGTCTCTCTTCGGTCACCCCGTCGATTCGTCCGTCGTGCGCCCTGGCGGGACTGTCCATCCTGGTCGTCGAAGACAATTCCATCAATCAGGATGTCGCCCGCCGCCTTCTGGTGCTGGAAGGCGCGGAGGTCGCGGTGGCGGAGAATGGCCTGGAGGCGATTCACCAACTCAACAAAATCCCTCCGGCCCATTTTGATCTCGTCTTGATGGACATCCAGATGCCGGTGATGGACGGATTTGAAGCCACCCGGCATATTCGCGCCAACCTGGGTCTCACCGATCTGCCGATTATTGCCCTGACCGCTGGCGTGATGGCGTCTGACCGCCAGGAAGCTCTGGCGGCGGGCGTGAACGATTTTTTACCCAAGCCCTTCGAGGTGGATCAGTTGGTCTCGACGGTCGCCAGATGTTGTGGCCGGCCGTTCCCCCACCCCAACCCTCCCCCGCTGGGGGAGGGAGAAAATGACACCTCCCCCCAGCGGGGGGAGGTTGGGAGGGGGGCTGAGGGACTCCTATTCGACGCCGACACGGCACTAAAGCGTGCGGGTGGCAACCGGGATCTCCTGGCCAGCCTGTTACGCCGGTTCCGGGAGCAGTTTACGCCAATCACCGGAGACCTGAATCGCCTGCTGGAGGCCGGAGATATCCAGGAGATGATCCGGCGTTTTCATACCCTTCGCGGCGTCGCCGGCAACCTCGGAATGAGGTCTCTCGCCGGCCTCGCCACTCGCATAGAAGCTGCGTTGCGCTTGGACTCTGGAGGTGTTTTTATCTCCGGCCTGGATGAATTGCCGGATCTGCTTAGGGCGACCCTGGACGCGATTCAGGAAGCCGGGATGGCTACGCCGCCCACTGCCGAAACGGCAACCCCGGATTCGCGCAGCGGTTTTGATCTGGCAACCCTCCGGCAACTTCTGGAAAAAAAAGACATGGTGGCCATCGACGCCTTCGCGGCCCTGCATCACGACCTCGCCTCCCGCATGGACGCGGCATCCTTTGGGCATCTGGCCCAAGCCATTGACGACCTCGACTTTCGCGCCGCCTTGCGGATTTTCAACCAGGCCAATCCCCCATGACCACCCACCCTCCCGTTAAAACCCCGGTCACCTTCCTGGTTATTGACGACGATCCGACGGCCATCATGGTTCTCGCGGATATGCTCAAGACAGAAGGGCAGGTCTTGTTCGCGACTAACGGGCCAGAGGGTCTGATACAGATTCGCAATTATTGCCCCGACCTCGTGTTGTTGGACGCCCAAATGCCGGACATGGATGGCTTCGAGGTCTGCATGGCCCTCAAGGCGGATCCCGCCACAGCCAGCATCCCCGTGATTTTTGTCACCCTTTTCAATGACGTGGATCATGAAATTAAGGCGCTGAATGCGGGCGCCGTCGATTTTATTAGCAAACCCATCAATCCCCGGGTTGTCAGCCTCCGGATTCAGACACACCTGACTTTACGGCGGCAGGCTCAAGAGAGCCAGTTGGCGGAGGATGCCCTGCGGCAAAGCGAGGCGCGCTACCGGTCGCTCTACAGCGGAACCCCGGCGATCATGCATTCGATTGATGCACGGGGAATCATTCTGAATGTCAGCGATCTGTGGTTGAAGACGTTTGGTTATACCCGGGACGAGGTGATCGGCCGCAAGTCCATTGACTTCCTGACCGCAGAATCGCGGCGTTTCGCCAGTGAAGTCGTACTGCCCGGATTTTTCCGTACAGGCCTCTGCAACGATATTCCCTATCAGATGGTGGCCCAGGACGGGCGTATCCTGGATGTCCTGCTATCTGCTGTCGCTGAACGCGATCCCTCCGGGCAGATACTACGAAGCATGGCGGTGATTCAAGACATCACCGAGCGTAAACGCTTTGAAAATCAGCTACGCGCAACACTCGAATACACCCCCAATGTCGCCGTTCAGTGGTACGACTCGGCTGGCCGGGTGATCTATTGGAACCCCGCCTCGGAAAATCTCTTTGGCTGGACGAGTCAGGAGGCCATCGGCAAGACCCTCGACCAACTGATTTATACGATGGAAGAGGCGCAAGCCTTCCTCGGCATCATGCGGCAGATCGAGGAAACCCGCCGCCCCTTCGGCCCCTTCGAGTCGCCATTCCGACACAAGGATGGCCGGATCGGCTGGCTTTTCTCCACTACCTTTGCCATTCCCATGGAAGGCGGGCAAATGGGTTTCGTGTGCATGGACGTGGACATGACCGCCCGCAAGGCCGCCGAGGAGGCCACCCATCAGCGGGAGAGGGAATTGGACGCCATTATCGAAAACCTGCCCCTCATGCTGTTTGTCAAGGATGCCAAGGAGTTACGCTTCGTGCGTTTCAACCAGGCGGGCGAGAAGCTGCTGGGATACCCCCGCGAGGCGCTTCTGGGCAAGAATGACTACGACTTCTTCCCCGCCGAGCAGGCCGACTTCTTCACCGCCAAGGATCGCGAGGTGCTGACCGGTAGCGGGGCGGTGGAGATCGCCGAGGAGCCCATCATGACCCCGCATGGCACCAAGCTGTTACACACTCGCAAGATCGCCATCAACGGCCCGGACGGGCAACCGCGCTTTCTGCTCGGCATCTCCGAAGATATCACTTCGCTTAAGTTAGCGGAGAAACAATTGCGGGAAATCAACGAACAGTTGACGATCGCACGGGATAAATCCGATAGGGCCAACCAGGCCAAGAGCGAATTCCTCGCCAACATGAGCCACGAGATTCGCACGCCGATGAACGCCATCCTGGGTCTCTCGGAGGTGCTGGCGCGGAGCCCCATGACGATGGATCAGCAGGATTGCGTGGACAAGGTGCTGGCCTCCGGACGCGCCCTGATGGGCATCCTCAACGACATCCTGGATTACTCCAAGGTGGAGGCTGGGCGGCTCGAACTCGAACAGGCCGGCTTCTCCCTCGACAGCCTCATGAAAGACCTCGTGACCATCGTCTCGATCAACGCGGCAGCCAAGCACCTGAAAATCCGGGTTGACGCCGTACCCGGCGTGCCCCTGTGGCTGGTTGGCGACAGACTGCGTTTGCAGCAAATCCTGATTAACCTCACGGGTAACGCCGTCAAGTTCACCGAGACCGGCGAGGTGGTGGTGACCGTCAGCGTTGTCAGCGTTGCGACAAGACCGGAAGGGCGGGTGGTTTTGCATTTTGAGATCCGGGATACCGGCATCGGCATTGACGGGGACGTCCTGTCCCAACTGTTCACGCCCTTCACCCAGGCCGACAGTTCGACCACTCGGCGGTTCGGCGGCACGGGGCTGGGACTCGCCATCAGCCGTCAGCTGGTGAAACTCATGGGGGGCGAGATCGGCGTGGAGAGTGTCATTGGCCAGGGCAGCATCTTTTGGTTCACCGCCCCCCTGGTGGCCGGCGAGGCACCCGCTGGCGGGTCTGAAGACACCCCGTCAAGGATGCCGTTACGCGCCCTGGCGGGCTTGTCAATCCTGGTCGTCGAGGACAACCCCATCAACCAGGATGTCGCCCGGCGCCTTCTGGAGATGGCAGGGGCCGAGGTCGTAGTGGCGGAAAATGGCCTGGAGGCGATCAACCGCTTAAAAATCCCCTCGGCCCGGTTTGATCTTGTCTTGATGGATATACAGATGCCAGTGATGAGCGGCTACGAGGCCACCCGGCACCTCCGCGCCGACCTGGGTCTGCGAGATCTGCCGGTGATTGCCCTGACCGCTGGCGTTATGGCGTCTGACCGCCAGGAGGCCCTGGCGGCGGGCGTGAACGACTTTTTGCCCAAGCCCTTCGAGGTGGAGCAGTTGATTTCGACCGTGGCCCGATATTGTGGCCGGCCGTTCCCCCACCCCAACCCTCCCCCGCTGGGGGAGGGAGAAAATGACGCCTCCCCCCAGCGGGGGGAGGTTGGGAGGGGGGCTGAGGGAGACCTATTCGATGCCGACGCGGCGCTAAAACGCGCGGGTGGCGACCGGGATCTCCTGGCCAGTCTATTACGCCGGTTCCGGGAACAGTTCAGGCCAATCGTCGCAGATCTGAACCGCTTGCTGGCGGCTGAAGATCGCCGAGAGCTGATCCGGTATGTCCACACGCTGCGCGGCGTTGCGGGCAATCTTGGGGCGATGGCTCTGGCCACCCGCGCCACCGACCTGGAAACCAGTCTCCGCGCCACGCCCGAGGGGGTTCCACTGGACGATCCGGGCGAGCTGGCCGAGCTGGCGAGTTGGGTCGAAAAAACCCTGAACGCCATCAGAGAGGCCGAGGTTATCCCGGCACCCACCGCCATGGCGGTAGCAGCCCCGAACCCACAAGCCGACGCTGATCTGGCGGATTTCCATCGGCTGCTCGCCAAACAGGACACCGCCGCCATCGACCGCTTCGCGGCCTTGTGGGGGTCACTGGCCTCCCGCATGGACGCGGAATCCTTTGGACATCTGGCCCAGGCCATCGACGATCTCAACTTTCGGGCCGCCTTGAAGATTCTCACCGAGGTTTCATGAAATGAAACAAGCCATTATTCTGATGATGATCCTGACGGCCTTTCAGGGTGATGGGGTATTCGCCGCTGAATTCCGGGTCATCTCGTTCCATTATCCGCCCTATACCTACCAGGATGGCCGCGACGGACTGGCCATCACGAATATAAAAAAGGCCTTTGAACGGGCCGGACACCAGATCACCGTGGATTATTACCCCGTGGCCAGATCCTTTCAGAAATTTCTAAAGGATAAGAATAGCTTTTTCGCGGGTCACATTTCCCAGTTCGAGACACATGACGAATTGGGTTACCTCGTTAATTTAAGCATTATCCACAAAGTCCTGGTGCGGATGGATTTTGTGGATGCCGTCACCAGCCCAAGACGAGTGGCCGCATTGCGGGACGACCAACTGGGCATCGATATCGCCCACAAAATGAAAGCACAGATTTTCAATGTTGAAACCACTGAGCAGGCCGCCGAAATGATGCTCTCGGGGCGTTTGGATTTTCTTCCCTGCCTGGCTATCGAATGCGAAACGCTCATGACTCATTCTGGAAAAAGGTTGCGCGTCCTGGAGGGTTCCGAGGAACCTTTTGATCTGCATCTGGTTTATCATCGCGACAGCGATTCCGCGAAACTGGCTTTATTACTGAATGAAAAAGGCTTTTTCAAGGCACCATGACTGCCGGAAAAATCCTGCGACAGACAAATGGTCATAAAGACCATACCCTGTGGATAGTCTTCATTCCATGAGCGTCTGGCAATCGCTTGCGGGACGCTTGTTCAAGCTGGTTTTTGGTTGGTACCTGGCCTTGGCCATTAGCGTGACCGCCGTGCAATTGGTGCTGGAATATGTCGCGATCAACCGCATGATCGCCAGCGACCTGCGCTCGCTAGGACAGTCTTTCGGACAGAGCATGGCCGATGCGTTGTGGGCATTCGAACGTCCGCTCTTGAATTCGATGGTTCGGGGTATTGCCCAATCGACCATTGTCACCGGCGTCAGGGTGGCATCAGACCACGATGACATCGTCGTGGCCATCGGGCAGATTCCCCCGTCCGATGACCCCGGCGGGTGGGACATCTTTCCCCTGTATCAATACAGCGTGACACCGCTGGAGGTGATTACGCCCAAGGGCACTGAGCGGCTGGGGCTGCTGCATATCTATTCCGATCACAGCGTCGCCCTCAACCGGATCCAGGATAGCTTCGTGATTATCCTGATCAATTCGCTGTTCAAGACCCTTGGCTTGTGGGTGATCTTCTATCTGGTCATCAACAAGAGTCTGGCCCGTCCCTTGTCCCGCTTGACAACGGTGGTTTCCCAACTGGAATTTGCCGCTGAATCCCGGGAAACCCTTGCCCTGGACTATCCCCATCAGGATGAGCTGGGCCGCCTGGTGAATGCCATGCGTACCATGCAGGAACGCTTGTCCGCTGCCCGCGAACAATTGGAAACAGTGAATCGCCGCCTGGAAGAAACCGTGACGGAGCGCACACGGAATCTTAAAGAAGCCCTGGATTTCAACGACAAGATTTTGCTCGATTCGCCTTTTCCCATGGGGGTCTATGTGGCCAATGGCCAATGTATTCTGGCCAACCAAGCCTATGCCCTGATGGTTGGCACAACCCGTGACGACTTGCTGGCGCAAAACTTCCACAACATTGTTGCGTGGCAGACATCGGGGCTACTGGAGGACTGTCTGGCGGCATTGGCGGATCACAGTCCGCGAAACCGTGAGATCCATGTTGTCACCTCTTTCGGCAAGAATATCTGGGTAGAGACCCGTATTTTGCCCACCCGCCTCAGTGAGGCAGTTCACCTGTTGATCCAGTTTATCGACCTCACCGAGCGCAAGCTCTCGGAGCGGAAACTGCACGATGCCATGATGGCCGCCGAAGCCGCCAACCGCGCCAAGAGCGAGTTTCTCGCCAACATGAGCCACGAGATTCGTACACCGATGAACGCCATCATCGGGCTTTCCAGGCTGGCGCTGGATCTTGATCTGACGCCACAACTGCATGATTACCTAGAAAAAATCAGCGTATCGGCCAAGGCGCTACTCGCCATCCTCAATGACATCCTCGATTATTCCAAGGTTGAGGCGGGACGCCTCGAACTCGACACCACGGCGTTTAATCTGGCGGAAGTGCTGGAAAATGTCGCCAGTCTCTTCACGGTTCGAGCCCGTGAAAAGGGACTGGCCCTCACGATCGAAGTCGCGTCCGAGGTGCCGGAACAACTCGTGGGCGACCCGTTACGGCTGGGTCAGGTGCTGATCAATCTCACGGGCAACGCGATCAAGTTCACCGCAGCGGGGGCCGTGCGGGTTCAGGTGGAAAGACTGGAGGCCGAAGCGAATTTTGCGACCCTGCGTTTTGCTGTCCAGGATACCGGCATCGGCCTGAACGAGGCGCAGGTCAAGCACCTGTTCCAGGCCTTTTCCCAGGCCGATGGTTCGATTACCCGCCGGTTTGGCGGCACCGGCTTGGGGCTGGCCATTAGCCAGCGCTTGGTCGGGTTGATGGGGGGCGAGATTGCTGTTGCCAGTACCCCAGATCAGGGCAGCGAGTTTAGCTTCAAGATTCGCCTGGTCCTACCCGAAGCCATGCCAATCCCACGCCCCATGGCCTCGCCGCTACTCGCCAGGGAAGCCTCGGTGGCCATCCGGGGCGCCCGCATCCTGCTGGTCGAGGACAACGAGATCAACCAGCAG
>JBAXSA010000090.1:0-9723 GCA_037130945.1 Pseudomonadota bacterium
GCGAATCTTGCTCTGAATCGCTGATGTGCTTGGAGCAACGGAACCACCAAAAAAGGCTACCCCTCATATTTAGCCTTGATCTGTAAGATGTCCGGTAATGCCGCCTTAAAGGCAGGAATCCACTGGGGATCAAAGTGCTGGCCCGAGCCATCTTCAATGGTACACACTGCTGTTTCAATTGGCCAAGCTTTTTTATAGGGGGGATCAGATGTCAGTGCATCAAAAACGTCGGCTATTGGCACGATCCTTGCGGCTAGAGGAATATCCTCGCCCTTGATCTGATCGGGATAGCCGCTACCGTCCCATTTCTCATGATGCGACAGCGCCACGACACGAGCCAGTTGGAGCAGATCATCTTGGTGATGACCCATAATTTCGGCACCTATAACAGGATGCAGGCACATAGTCACCCATTCATCGGGGTCAAGTTTGCCTGGTTTAAGTAGAATACTATCCGGGATGCCAATTTTTCCAATATCGTGCATAGGGGCGGCATTGTAAATGAGATCGGCATATTTCTCATCCAACCCCCCGGTTTTCGCAATCACGCGGGCATAGTAGCTCATGCGTATGACATGGTTACCCGTCTCATTATCCCTGAATTCTGCAGCGCGTCCCAGGCGTAAAATGATCTGGTGCCGGGTTCTTTCCAGGTCGGCGGTACGCTCGGCGACTTGGCTTTCAAGCATCCGTGTCTGATCGTACAAGGCCAGATGAGTTTTAACCCGTGTCCGCAGAATGGCCGGATTGATCGGTTTGGTAATATAGTCCACAGCTCCCAGTTCCAGTCCTTTCTGCTCATCTTCCGCCTCGTTCAGAGCCGTGAGAAAGATCACCGGAATGTTGCGTGTAGATGGATTTGCCTTGAGTTGTCGACAGATATCGTAGCCATCCACCTCCGGCATCATAACGTCGAGCAAAATCAGATCCGGGTGAGGTTTGGATGCCGCAATTCTCAGACCTTTAGTGCCATGGTTGGCAATCTTGACACGATAGCTGTCCTCCAGCAGTGATGCCACGAGATAAAGGTTGTTAATGGTGTCGTCTACAACCAGGATGGTGGCTAGCTGGTTTGGGTCGGAGGATGCATTCATAATTTGCAGAAGACGTTTAGTTTGGCGAATTAGCACTAAGCAGTGGACTGTATTGGCTTTTACCTAAATCAAACCGGCTCATTGCCGGTTAGCAGTTCCACCAGAGTGATATCGTCATCATGATCGCTGGTAGCACAGTATTCATCCAATGTAGTCAGGAGGGTGTCAAGGCTAGCCTTTTGCTCAACAATTTGGAACAAGAGGTCAGCCAGGCGCTCTTTGCCGAACATTTCCCCGGTCGGTGACCGACTTTCGATAACTCCATCGGAATAGACGAAAAGCCGATCCCCGCGCTCTATCCCGAAGACGGCCTCAATTTTGTCGACAGCCAGGACGGGCACAATCCCTAGAGGCGGTGCGGCGGATAAAAACTCCCGAACCACCTGACCCTGGCGTATCAGCATGGCGTTAGGCATGGCGGCGTTCCATAGGTTAAAACTATTCCGTTGAGGCAAAACCTCCACCAAACAGGCGGCCAAAAACATTGACACAGGCAGGTGTAGCTGCAACTGGGTGTTGATTTCCCGGAAAATCTCGCCACCACGTCGGCCTTGCTGGGCCAATTGGTAGAAAATATAGGAAACCAAGGGTCCACCAATGGCCGCTGGCAATCCATGCCCAGTAAAATCTCCGACAAACAGTAATTGCCGTTGATCGGGGGTGGTTGTGGACAACAACAGGTCGCCATTGGTTCGCTCCACTGGAGAAATCAGATAGCGCAGGTAACGGTCATGGAAGTTGTAGGCGGTGCGCATCTTGAGGAGGATATCCTCCACCAGTTTCCGTTCCAGCAACAGGTCTTGATTGCGTAACTCCAGCGCTTGCTGCATTGCTTTTAGGGTCAGATGGGTTTTGATTCGAGCCCGCAGAATGGTCGTGTTGGTTGGTTTGGTAATGTAGTCTACGGCCCCCAGTTCCAATCCTTTCAGTTCGTCATCCGCCTCGTTCAGGGCTGTGAGAAAGATCACCGGGATGTCGCATGTGACGGGATTCCCCTTGAGTTGCCGGCAGACTTCGTAGCCATCCACCTCCGGCATCATGACGTCGAGCAAGATCAGATCCGGATGAGGTTCGGATGTCGCAATTTTAAGCCCTTTTATGCCATGGTTGGCAATCTTGACACGATAGATGTCCTCCAGTTGCGACGCCACCAGGTAAAGGTTATTCGTGGTATCGTCCACGATCAGGATGGTCGCTTGTCGATCCAAGCCAGAGGGAGTATTCATGACCTTTTATCTGTCCGTGTGAGTACGCTTAGGGCCTTTTCAAAATCCAGGTGACGAATGCCATCTTCAAGCTCGCGATAGTCTTCATCTTTAAGGGAGGCACGCAGTAGCGATGCGTTGGTTTCAAAGATCCGATTGGCTTCAAAATCCTCTTCGGCTAGCCGGGTGGCCAGTTTGGCACGAATGACCTTCACCTGCTCCATGTCGACAACTTCAGGTAGGGTGACAATGACCGCCGCAGGGACCTGATCCAGCAATTGGCTGGTTGTTTTCAGGTGGGCAGGCGTTTTTGTGGAACCGCGATCCAGTCGCACGGTGAACCAGAAGGTCGATCCTTGGCCGGGTACACTGTCCACCCCCATTTCGCCTCCCATTAACTCTGCCAACAGCTTGGAAATGACCAATCCCAGTCCAATTCCAGCAAAACGCCGGGTCGTGGAGGCTTCCATCTGCGAAAAGTTCTGAAATAGCTGATGTTGCTGTTCCTCGGTCAGGCCTAAACCCGTGTCACGAACAGCGAAGTGTAGCAATAGATTCCGGTCACTCTCCTCACGAGCCCCGACTTGTAGGCTAACCTCTCCCAGTTCGGTAAACTTGACGGCATTATCGGTCAAGTTGATGAGAATCTTTTCCAGGGACGACGAATCGCCAATAAGATCGTCAGGCACCGCCAAATCGACAACAAGAGAGAATTTCAGCCCCTTGGAATGGCTCCGTTTAACCATGTCACTGGCAACAGCGTCGAGTACGGTTGTCAAGCTAAATGCTCTTTGATCCAGTGTCATCCTGCCGGCTTCGATCCGGGAAAGATCGATCAGGTTATTGAGTACACTCAACAGAGACTGGCTAGCGTCATGAATCCTCTGTAGGCAATCCTGTTGGCGGGGGGTTAGTTCGGTATCCAGGATCAGATGGGATAAGCCAATGATGGCATTCATCGGTGTTCGAAGCTCATGGCTCATGTTGGCAAGAAAGTCCGCTTTCATTTTCGCTGCTGATTCCGCCATGGCCTTGCCATGCCGTAACGACGCCATCGCCTCGTGCTCCTGGGTCACGTCCGCCAAGGCCCAGACCACACCGCGTGATAGATCGCCAGGGACGATGGCACTGCCGCTCATACGGCACCAAAAAAGCGACCCGTCCTTGCGTCGAATCTCCTGTATCCGCTGGTGGATCTCGCCGCGATCCAGATCCGCGTACGCCAGGCCGACTTCCTCATAGCTTTTCGCATCAGGGTATAAACAGTAGGTCGTCTGACCGATTAACTCGGTTTGATCGTACCCCAGCAATTGGTAGAACTGACGGTTGCCCTTCTGGATAACGCGGTTCTGGATGAAGGATATCCCAATGGAGGCTGCGTCAAAGATCGCCTGTTGCTCCTTATTGGCCTCGTAAAGCGCCATGGCTGTGGCTCGTTGCTCGCTAACGTCGCGAAACACCATGACCGCCCCCACCAGCTCGCCGGCCTGGATCATCGGGGTGGTGGTGTATTCGACGGGGATGGGGGTGCCGTCCTTGCGCCATAGAATATCGTCTGTGATTTTTTGAGGTCTTCCATCCTGCGTGGTCTGCAAAACCGGACAGTCTTCGATCAAATGTTCGTGACCATTGGAATAGGCGTAGTGCGCCAGGGTATGCAGCGGCTGACCGAGCAGTTCCTTGGCCGTATAGCCCAGCAGCGAGACCACTGCGGGATTGATGAAGATCGTCCGTCCGTCGTCACCCATGCCAACGATGCCATCGCTGGCCGAGTTCAGAATCAATTGGCTTTGCTCTTCCAATGCAGCCAAGGTGGCCATCAGCCGACGCACGATGAGTAGCAGAAAGACACACAGCGCCACGAATCCCCCTGCCCCGATAATGACCAGCCAATAGCCGAGGCGGGCGGCCCCAATGGTTTGCGTGTTTTGCACTTGCTGCGCTGCTTCGGCGAGTAGGGCGGTATGGATATTGCCTGTATTTTGCAGGGCAGTGTTCATGTCGCCGTCAATCTCGACGAAAGTCTTGTCGAGGATCGCAGAGGAGAGGCAAACCGTTACCTTGACCTCGGCAAAGTCCGACTTGGCCTGATCCCGGAAAATTCGCACCCTCGTACCGTCGCATGTGCCAGCGCTATGCTGATCGCGGTCGCCAAGGGTGGCAAACACCCCCATCACTTTGGGATTTTGTCTGAGCTCACGTTGGAGAATGGCCGTAATACCGTCGTAATCGAAATTCTCCACGTGGGGTAAGAGTTCCTCGGCCAGACCCCTGGCTAGGGCAACCCCATTTTCCGCAAACCAATTCTCGATCAGTGTCTGGATCTGGGCACTTTGCCCATTGACGAAAGTACGGAATTGCGTATTGCTGCGATTGAGTCCCGTCTCCAACAGGGGTAAAACCTTTCCAACGAGGAAATCGTGATTCTCGGAGGTCACCAGGCGGAAGGCCGCCACCCCTGTCAGAATGAGGATCAGCGCCGAAATGCCGAGTGTGACCAAGCCCAGCCTGTTGGAAAAAGAAAGGCGCATGGATTCCCAGGATATCATGGAAGTTTTCTACCGCCAGGCATAGGTCAGAGGGTCGATCCCGCCCTGACGCATCAGATCCAGAGAAAAATCCAGCCGCGCCGGATCAAAGGGAACCATCTCCCGAACCCCAAAGGCGGCCTTGGCGGCGTTGGCGGTGGTGATGAGACGTTTCTGAAGGTGAGGAGGGATGCCCTGGGAGGCGGAAAGGATGTTGTCGGCGTTTTTTATGTCGGATATCCCCGGCAACCGATGGGCCGTGAGTTCTGGGAACTCGCCTTGGTGCGCCTCCCACCACCCGCTTTTGACGAATGCCGCCCGGGCCTTGCAAGCCTTCACCGCCGCCGCCGCAGACTGGTGATTGGAGACGGGGATGGCCGCCTGGCCATGGGTGGCGGCCTTGGCTCCCGATTCTCCCGAACTGGCACCCGGGGTATAGGCCACTTCGGTGGGGGCCTCACGCAGGATCGCCACCGGATCCTGCTCCTTGGGATACAGCATCCACGAACCGTAATACTCCTTGCCGTCTATCCCCTGGGCCAGGGGAGTGCCCAGGCCTCGGGCCAGAATGATGGCCTGGACGAAAGAACCCGCATAAACCAGGTTGGGCCCGGAACTGGCGAAGGCCCTCAGAATTTCCGGGTAGGTGGCGATGCGAGGCCGGACAGTGACCCCCGCCCCGGCCGAAAGGGCGTCGGTCATTGCCAGAACCTGGGTACGTTTGGCCTTCCATTCGGGGGGAAACCAGCAGGTGAGATCGGTGGCCCAGGATGGTGCCGGGATGACGCTCAGGGCGAGTGCCGTGGTCAAGGCGAACAGAAATTTGATCATATTGATTTGCGCCGCTTGAAGATGTGGGTTCGTTTGGCCGCGCGCGTGAGTACACATAAGGCCCTCTCGAAATCAAAGTGGTTGATACCGTTCTCGATCTCATGATAGTCGTCATCACCCAGAGCGGCTTGCAGTAATGGCGCATTAGCCTCGAAAATCCGATTAGCGGCAAAATCTTCTTCGGCCAGGCGGGTGGCCAGATCGGCACAAATTTCCCTCGCACGATTCATATCCACGATGACGTCGGTTTGGGGTACTTCTTTCGGTGGGAGCTTGGTTTCCAGTTCGGCGATCAGCGGGGCTAGAGACGCCACCAGGGTGGCTAGCCGGTCATTGAGAATCATCCGTGGTGGTTGCTCCCTGATGGCCGCTTCCAGTCGAGCGGATTTACCTTGTAGTTCGTGGGCGCCGATGCTCCCGGCCACCCCCTTGAGGGTGTGGGCCAGACGTTCGGCCAGCCCCCAGTCACCGGCGTCCAGGGCCGTCTCAATGGCGGCGGGAGCGGATTTTTGCGTTTCCAGGAATTTGCGTAGCAGGGAGAGATAGATCGACGGCTTGTTCAGCACACGTCGCAGGCCATCCGTCATGTCCAGTCCCTGGAGACACGGCAACTCAAGGTGTTTCGCAGTCGTAACCACCACTGGGGTGCGGGTTTCGGCCGGGGTAGAACGCGGTTTGAGCCATTTCAGCAGGGTTCGCCACAGATCGTCGGGGTCAATCGGCTTGGCAATGTGATCGTTCATGCCCGCTGCCTCGCACTGCTCGCGATCCTCCCGCATGGCGCTGGCCGTCATCGCTACGATCGGTAGATCCGCCAATGCGGGCAGCCGGCGAATCTCGCGGGTGGCGGTGAGACCATCCATCACCGGCATCTGCATGTCCATCAACACCAGATCGTAAGGGGTCTGTTGGACCTGTTGCACCGCCCGCTCACCATTGACGGCCAGATCGACCGCGAAACCCGCCTCCGTAAGCAGTGCCATGGCCACCTCCTGATTGAGTTCGTTGTCCTCCACCAGCAGGATGCGAGCGCCTTGGCGGGTTGCCAATTCTTCGGCCACGGGGAACGCTGGAATATCAACGGGTTCCCCCTGTGACAGCCCCCCCAGTACCCGCAGGGTGGCATTAAACAGGATCGAGGGGCTGATGGGTTTGATGAGAACCTCCTCGATGCCCGTTTCACCCGCCTGCATGAACACCTCATCGGAATCATAGGCGGTGACCATGACAAGGTGTGGTGCCTCCGCCAATCCCAAGGCGCGAACCTGCCGCGCCGCCTCGAAGCCATCCATCCCAGGCATCTGCCAGTCAAGAATCACCAAGTCATAGGGTCGATCCTTTGCCGACCGCCGCACCGCCTCCATCGCCGCCTGGCCCGACGCCACCGCCTCCACATTGAAGCTCATATACGTCAGCATCTCCGTGAGAATCGCACGGGCATGATCGTTGTCATCCACCACCAACACCCGCCGTCCGCGTAGATCGGGTTTTGGCAGCCAGACGCGGGGTTTTGTGGCGCCCCGGCCCAACCACGCCGTAAACCAAAAGCAGGATCCCTGGCCAGGCACACTCTCGACCCCGACCTCGCCCCCCATGAGTCTGGCCAGTCGCTTGCAAATGGCCAGCCCCAGACCGGTGCCGCCGAACCGGCGAGTGGCCGACGTATCCACCTGCGAAAAACTCTGAAACAGATGGCTTTTCTGCTCCTCGTCAAGACCCATCCCGGTGTCCTGGACGGAAAACCGGATCATGACCTCCTGGCCAGCCTCCTCGTGAACCCGAACCACCAAGCTGATCTCCCCCTGCTCGGTGAATTTGACCGCGTTGCTGGCATAGTTGATGAGGATCTGCCCCAACCGCAGCGGATCGCCCACTAGGTAATGGGGCACCGCTGGATCAACATCGACTATCAGTTCCAGTCCCTTGGCGCTACTCTTCTCAACGATCAAGCTGGTGACATTGTCGAGCATTTTCTCAAGGGCGAATTCCGTCCGATCCACCGTCAACTTGCCCGCATCGATCTTGGAAAGATCGAGAATGTCGTTGATAACGCCTAGCAAATGCTGACCGGAGCCCTGGATCTTCTGAAGATAGTCGCGCTGACGCAGGGTCAGTTCGGTTTTCAGTACCAGATGGGACATACCGATGATCGCGTTCATCGGTGTGCGAATTTCGTGGCTCATGTTGGCGAGGAAGTCCGATTTCATCCGTGCCGTCGATTCGGAAATGCGTAGCTGCTCGGCGAGCTCCGCCTGTTCCTGATCGCGTTGTGCGATAGCGTCTACCATCGCGCCCAAGGCATCGGCCACATCGGCAATTTCATCCGCCTGCCCTTGCTTGGCACTATCGAGCCTGGCCATCAGGGCATCGGTCATCCGCTGGTCGTAGATGTAGTCGATCACCGCCCCGCCCAGATGGGTCACCCGCCGTGCCTGGCGCATCAGCCACAGGCCGACGGTGAGCCACAGCACCAGACCGTTGAGGATCGGAATGACACTCATGCCCACGCTCAATTCGACCGTCGAAAACAGGGTGCTGACCGGTGCCTCGATGAGTAGATGAGTGGGGTTGTTGGCCTGACCTCCCCAAGGCAGCTCGCGGATTCCTTCACCCGTGCGGTCGTGACGTAGCCGATCCAGTGCCACCTGGCCGCCGGAACTGGCCACTGGCTGGCCGTTATACAGGACGCTGAGTGTCAGACCCGGTGTCGCCATCTGCCGGAGCAGATCGTTATCGATGCGGATGAAGGCCGCGAAGCGCCCCATGCCCGCTCCGCCAAGCCAGATCGGGTGTTGAAACACACTATAAATTTGCTGGTTTCCAGGATCCTGGTAGTACCCGGATTCCACTCCGGCGGACAACGGAATCTCCGGCAAGTTGATGTCCTTGCCAAAATCGAACCACTTCTTTCCGTCGGCAGGCTGGATCAGCAGATACTGGAATGGCCGATCCGCCCCCTGGATGGTCATGAAGGCCTGGAAATTCGTCTCTGCGGTCGTTGGGTCTTCCAGTAGTCGTGTGACTTCAATACGCACCTTGAAGTCGCGGCTGCGGATTTCCCAATCCCGCTCAATCTGATCGAGACGGGTGGTGTAGAAACCCACCAGTTCTTCGGCCCGTTGGCGGGCCGCTTTGTCTAGCGCGGCCCAGTAGATGACGGTCGAGCTGAGTGCGATCAGCACGACCAACAGGCCGATGCTGATAAGCAGACGAACCGCCGCCTGGCGGCCAATGGAGTGGCGGGAGATCACTTCACGCGCCCGGCCCAGCGATCATCCAGCATCTGCTCGACGCTCAACGACTGGCCAGCCGTTCCATTGTCGAGGTTGGCGTGGAAGAAAACATCGGTTTCCTTGATCTGTGCCGTGGAAAACTGACCGTCGCGACTGAAGGCCTCGGGATATTTCTGAAGCGACCGCAGCAAGGCGTCGCGCTCCTCACGATCCTTGATGCCCAGGGCGTCGGTCACCTGCTCTGGCGTATGTCTGGCAATCCAGGCAAGACTTTTTTTGACCATGCGCACCATCTTACCGGCCTTCTCCGGCTCCTTAACCATCACATCGCTACGGGTCTCCAGTGCCGCGTGAAGGAAGTGGATGCCCTGGATGCCCTGGACGGTTTCCGGTTGCGCCAGGTGGGCGAGGAAGAACACCTTGTTTTCCGCCAACAGACGCGAGGCGAAAGGCTCGTCGCCAATCACGGCATCAGCCTGGCCGGAAATCATCAGCGAGGATTGCTCGACCCAGCTCTGTCCCGCCGGTACGATACGGACGGTATTGAGCGCCACGCCATCGGACTTGAGCAGCAGTTCCCCCAGTTGCTGGGAGGTGGTCTTACTGGCCTTGGTGCTGGTATTGACCCCGATCACCTTGCCCTTGAGATCGGCAATGCGCTTGACGCGATCCTTGAGGCCCATGCGTACCATGAGTACGAACAGCGGCGCATCATCGACCGGCGCGATAACCACCACATCGCCCCCGTTGGCCCTGAGCGACATCGCTGCTGGCACACCCGCCACGGCGAAGTCGGCATTGCGTGTGATCATGTGGTTCAACGCCACCGCGC
>JBAXSA010000091.1:0-9720 GCA_037130945.1 Pseudomonadota bacterium
AGAGACCCTTCGACACACTCAGGACGCAGTATAGTTTTCCATCCATTTGAGATCCTTGGGCTAAATGACAATGAGCAATTCTATATTATTAAAATAACATATTGTTAATAAACGATTCAACGCCGCAGGGAAGAAAAATCACCTGTGCAAGGAACACGTCACCACCAATTTGCTCCTGTTCCTACCAAGCCACCCTATTTAACCATACAGAAGACGTTTTGACTACCCTATTCCAACAGGGTCTTTCTCTAACCACTGCTTACGAAACAAATGTGCATTGAGATGCTGCGGTTCGGGTATCCATATTTCGTCCGCGATTGGTGTGATCATCTATCTCACCAGCACAGCCCACCATCCGCCCAAACAGGAAGGCGGTAAACGCCGCAGACTCCAGTGCCGCCTCCGGGAAATCTCCAGAGCGATAACGCGGCCACAAAATCTTGAGTAGCAGGGTGGCGATGACGGCATCAATGTTGACGCAAAAAACATTCGCCGTAACCCCATTGTCATAGAGTGCTTGCACCAGCGCGTTGTAAAAATCGTGAAAGACGTTGACTTCGCCGCGTTCCTTGAACAGATTGGCGAGGTAGACCTCGCGCGGATCCTTGTTGACGAGTTGGCCCTTGAACACCGGGTGATTGACACCGGGGATGTTGCGTACCCCCTCGCCCACTCCTTTCCTGGCCTTCTTCTCGGCACCAAAGGCAATGGCGAATTTCCTGCCCATCACAGCGAGATCGAGCCCGTGCTTGGGATCGCCGGCATCCTTGAGCTCGGTGCCGCTAAACTGCTCGACCAGGAATTGAATACCCTCGTAGCCATTGCCACCATGAGCAAAGCCCGTATGGGTCATAAAACCGATGATCGCCTTGTTGATCTGCACTCGCTCGGGGGTTTCAGGGCCATCCGCCGAGACGGCACCCTTGGCACCCTGCGCCGAGATGGTTCCTGGACCATTCGAGATAATGAGGCCCAGCAACACCTGAAATTGGAAGAGCTTTTCGGGTGTCGGTCTTTCGCCCAGCAAGGCCAGGTAAGCAATCTCAGTAGCCGACCAGTGATCGACTAACTCTTGGTTGGAGATACCACAAAAACAATCCACCTGGTGATGCGACGCATCGACCGATGCGCCGATAACGGTGGCAAAGAGCCGAACGTACCACGGCATACTGCGTGCGGTGAAACGAGTGATCTTCTTGCGCATCAGCGCATTCCAGCAGACCGTCGTGGTGATGGCGGCCAACACCGCGTCGGCGGTCGGATATCCGCCGAGTGACACGAGATAATCCACGAATACCGACTTGGCACCGCGCGCCACAAGACCCGCCAGCATCGCCGCTGCCTTGGGATCGGTGGTATCGCCCAGTAACTGACTCCGCTGTTCGGCGCTCGGCTGGAGGGCGGAGAAATCGAATCCGGTCTGGTCGCCCGTACTTAATCCCGCATGGCCAAATAGATCAATCAACACATCGGCAGCGGCCCGAGCGGCGCTCACACGTCCCGGACCGACCACGGCACAGGCCGCTGACAGCACGGTATTCGGAGAATTACCAGCGGCCCGGACGGCATCCGCTACGCAGGTAATGAAGTCGCCATTCAAATTGACCCCAGCCGCGACGGCTGTATTGAACAGGGCGTTATCGTTGTCATCGTTGTGTTCGCGGAGCAGCGCCAAACAGTAGTTAGACTCCAGCGGATAGCGAGCGGCGTCCAGGATGGATATGCCACTCATCCGGGTGACCTGGGTTTTGGCATCCATCACTGAACTGCCCGAGCGATCTTTCATGGGCTCACGCGGGAAGGTGACGCCCACCTGCCTGGTCAATTCCGCAATTTGGTCGCGATAGGGCTGGATGGGCTCGACCAGTGGAATATCCAGCTCGGGCGGTAGGGAGAACCCCTGGTTGTCCCCAAACCAGGGCTTGAGCGTCAGGTCGCCCTCGGGTGCAAAATCCGGCTCGACGCCATGGAGCTTCATCACGGCAGTCAGCGCCTCCGGGATGTGCGCTATGTTGATCACAACCGCGCCGTGTCTGGAGACAATCGGGTTTTCCGGGGTATAGATCCCGTCCACCTTGAGGATATCCTGGAACCATGCCTCCTTGGCCTGGGCGCTATCGCCACTGCCAGACATGGCCCCCGCATGACCCACCGCTCGGGTTAGCTTGGCCTTCCAACGTCCGACTACACAAGCTATCAGCGGCTTCTTGATATCCAGATCTTGCTCGTAATAGCCGCCTGGCTCGATATACATCACCGCCGCCTTGGTGCGGGCGTCGTTATCTAGCGCGTAAGCGAATTCGGCGGGTCCAAAATGGATATAGACATCCTTGCCCGACGAGATCGAAGTGGTGGTTCCCCAACCGCCCGCTATCAGGTAACTGGCCATTGTGGTGGTGAAGTTGCCGGAATTGGAGTAGATCGCCACAGAACCCTTTTTCAACGTCTCTTCTGGCTTATCACCCCCGAGCGCGCCACCGATGCGGATGTGGTTCCACGCATCAGCCACACCTAGGCAATTGGCACCAAACACGTCGACCTCGCGCAACTGGGCCCGGGCCCGGATGACACGCGAGTCTTGCACCGGCACTTTCTCGGTGAGAATCACGATCTTCTTGCATTCCGGATTCACGCGAATCAACTCGATGACGCCGTCGCGTGCCGCAGCCGGCGGCAAATAGACCACGCCGACATTGAAGTGGTGACCGGCTTCAAGTCCTTCACGGACATTGTTATAAACCGGAATATTGCCGATCGGGGTTTCCAGGACTTCGCCCCGGCGTCCTGGTGAGGTTCCGAACACCACGTTGCCGCCTGAATAAGCGTGGCTAACCGGCGTCACACCCCGGGACTCGTTGCCCAGAATATTCAATACGCAGACCCGATCCTCGGGGGTGGCGAGTTCGGCCAGTGAGTTGATGCCGACGAAATAATGAAACTTGTTTTGCGTACTCATCTTATCCCCTTTTTTATGCGGCTACACCCAGTTTCCTGGCGAGCATTTCACGCCCGCCCGCCTTCATCCATTTATCCGCCGCCTGGGCGTAGCGCACTACGTCGGTCATGGCCGAATCGAAGGCAAAGATGCGGTAGGGCAACCCCAGCAAGTCCACGACATCCTTGAAGGCCAGCAACCCCCGCGACAGGTTGGGGCCACCACGACCGATGACCACATAGATTGGTGTTGGGCCATGCTGGTTGAAATACTCGCGTAAGGCGTCGGCCATGGCGCGGAAGGTGACGAAAATATCGGTGTTATTGGCCTTGCCACCGATCACAAACAGCACGTTAGTCTGTTTTAGCCAGTGCTTCAGACAGATACGCATCACCTCACGCATCTTCTCGTAAGGTGGATTACCGCCGAAATCCGATGAAATAATGGCGTCGTCGCCCAAAAATTCAGTCACTAGCGAGTTGGCACCGCCGCCAAAGGTGGGTGCCAGGATGGTGCCATTGGGGTTAATTATCGAGACATCCGATTGCCCCTGATAGGTACGAAGTTGGTTGATTTCCTGTTCAAAGTTGGAAAAATCGAAGGCGAACAGCTCATTGGGCAGTTTCAGGCGCTTGACGCGCGGGTCGTCGCGGTCAAAACCACACTTGAAGTCACAGGCAACAGGGGTCAGCGACCCGGGACGCTTCTGACTCATACGGATGGGGTTCAGCTCCATCGTTGTCATCCCGTATTGGCTAAACAGATCCCACAACCTTGGCAGATTCTGAGCCAGCGGCGAGATGATTTCGCGCGGGGCATTGAGATCCGACAGGGCATTGGTGATGACGAAAGACTTGAGGCCGGTCATGGCGTTGAAGGGAATTTTGGCGACCTGGTTCTTGGCCAAATCCTCAATGGCCATACCCCCCTGGCAAGCGAGCCGGATGGTCGGTGCCCGGAAACGGGTCGAGTCGCTGATCGAGAAATAGACCTCATGCTCCGCCGGGACGCCCCCTTCGAAGGTCACACCATTGGATTTTGAGACGAGATTGCCGACCCGATGCTCAATGAAGTAGAGGCGCTCTTTCTCCTTGATGGCAGTGTTCAGATCCTTGGCACGACCGACCAGTCCCGCCTTACCTTTTTTTCCAATACCGCCCTGGAAGATCGGCTTGATGAAGACCTCGCCACAGCGTGCGATGAGATCCTTAATCTCGCTATTACTCGCCTCTGGCCCCAGTACTTCAGGCCTCGGAAATTCGACGATATCCAGAAGCTTCGCACCATACTGCAACCCACTGATATTCATAAAAAATCCTCTGTTTGAAACCCCACCCTTGAGGGCGGCAGTGTGAGTGCCGGTCTTTCCCGGCTGTCAGCCCGTAAGGACCTTTAATAACCTTCGTGTCACATAAGCCCCTTTTAACATCAATGTCAGGCGGGCTTCGGCTGGTCATAAAAGCTAAAAACCTTCAGTTCCAAGCTTCGGTCTTCAGGCCGGTGTGTTATGACGTGTATTGCACTTTCGTGGCAAATTTTCTAGTTTACCCCGCCGGAAATTCTATATCATTCTGGGTTAAAAATACAAGAATCCAACACCAGAAACATGATCCGATTTTCGATTGGTAGTATAAACCCTAATACCCTCGGAGACATCGAAGACTAGACTGAGTGAGTTTGTTGGATATAAAATCACAAATCAGGTTTGCTGAATGCTGCAATGCAATATAAAGGATATTATTATAATGTTAAAGACTGAAATACTGTTTGATTTGTATGTGCGATGACCGTGTCAAGCCAAATTTTCCGCGCACGTCGGCAATCGGATGAAATGCTGGGTCATGCCAGATAAAATGCTTATGGATCAGCCTCCGTTGAGCAAGCGACAGAGGGCTTCATCCAACTACTCATATGAGCGAGATTTTCAGAGTGGATGACGAAGTTAATTTCATTAGTGGAACCAGGGGGGATATATCCAGATATTGTATCTTGACTTTGGCTGAACAGAATTTTCAATACCAAGCTCATGAGCTCATCCACGGCTCTGTACCGAAAGTTTTGAGAGGTGTAGATATTGATAAAATCATCACTACGAACCACGTTTTAGAAAACAGTTAGAGAAAACCAGGAAAAGGGTACACATGAAACCGATGAATCTGACAAAGAAGATATTTGCCGCGCATTGTGTCGGGGGTGATGAGTTACCGCCGACAGGCGAGATTGTAACGATCCGGGTTGATGAGGCCTTCACCCAGGACGCGACCGGCACCATGGCCATGCTCCAGCTCGAAGCCATGGGCATCAAACGGGTCAAACCCCTGTCGGTTAATTTCGTTGACCACAGCATGATGCAATCGGGCTTTCGCAATCCGGACGACCACGAGTATCTGCGCACCGTGTCCCAGAAGCTCGGTATTGTCTTTTCCCCGCCAGGTACGGGTATTTGCCATTTTCTCAATGTTGAGAACTTTGTCAAACCCGGCATGACGGGGATCGGGGCTGACAGCCATACCGTAAACGCCGGTGGCATGGGGGCCATTTACTTTGGTGCCGGTGGCTACGATGTGGCTCTGGCCATGGCAACTGGCGAGTACCAGATCCCCATGCCCCAAGTGGTGAGGGTCAACCTGACCGGTCGTCTGCCCCAGGGGGTCATGGCCATGGACGTGATCCTCAAGATGCTCTCTCTCTGCGGCATCAAGGGCGGCAAGGGCAAGATCTTCGAGTACGCGGGTTCTGGCGTGGCGGGTCTCACCCTGACCGAACGGGCCACCATCACCAACATGGGGGCAGAAATGGGCGCATCTACCTCTATTTTTCCTAGCGATGAGCGTACCCGGGAATACTTGGAAAGTCGCGGTCGTGGTGGCGACTATCAGCCTCTGGCCGCAGACGAGGGCGCGGAATATGACGAGCAAATTGACATGGATCTGTCCACGCTGGAGCCCCTGATTGCCCTCTACCCCTCGCCGGGCAACGTGGAGCGGGTCGCCACCCATATCGGCACCCCCATTCACCAGGTGTGTGTGGGTAGCTGTACCAACAGCTCTTTTGAGAATATCGCGAGTTTTGCCGAACTGCTCAGGGGCCGGCGAGTGGCAGTAGACACCCTGTTGTATCCCGGTTCCCGGGCTGTGGCCATCCAGCTGGCTACGGCCGGTTATATGACATCGCTTTGGCAATCGGGGGTTCGGATCATGGAGAATGGCTGTGGTGCCTGTATTGGTCAGGGCGGTTCGCCCATGAGCAAGGGTATCAGTCTGCGTACCTTCAACCGTAATTTCCCCAAGCGTTCCGGTACCCCCGACGCCCAGGTGCATCTGGTCAGTCCCCTGGTGGCGGCGGCGAGCGCCCTGACTGGTACGATCAGTCTGCCGGATCGGCAGGTCGAGATCCTCCCGACCCCTCAGGTCGACGATACCCAATCTTTCCTGATGCCCCTGCCCCAGGCGGAGGCGGAACAAGTCACGGTGATCCGTGGCCCCAACATCATGGCGCTGCCGGATTTCGAGCCTCTGCCAGAACGTCTGGAAGGCGAGGTGCTGCTCAAATTGGGGGACAACATCAGCACCGACGATATCCAACCCGCCGGGGTTTACCTGCCGCTGCGCTCCAATGTCAAGGAGTACGCGATGCAGGCAACCTTTAATCCGGTTGACGCAACCTTCTCCAAGCGCGCCGTGGCCCACCGCGACAACGGCGGCCATGGCATTCTGGTCGGTCGTGAGAATTACGGTCAGGGCAGTTCCCGTGAACATGCCGCGCTGTGTCCGCGTTGGCTTGGGGTGCGTGCGGTGGTAGTGGCCCAATTTGCCCGCATCCATGTGGCTAACCTAGTCAATTTCGGCATCGTACCGCTCACTTTCCAGAACATGGCCGACTACGACAGGGTTAAACAGGGCGACCAGGTGATCATTGATGTTTCCCGTCTGGAAGGGAATCTGTTCATGGAGGTCAACGGCGAAAAAATCCCGTTGCTTCCCGCCTTCGAATCGAAGGATATTGCTGTCCTGAAAGCTGGCGGTGCCATGGCCCAATTTAAGGCGGCCCAGGCCAACTAAGTTAAAGACCACAATTCTGGATCCTCAGGTTCTGCGGGACTTGGGGATTTCTTCACTACGAATCCTGTTTAAAAAATTTCTAAGAGCTAATCGTTTATGACAACGCAAAAGATTGTGTGGACCAAGGTCGATGAAGCCCCCGCGCTGGCTACCTATTCGCTGCTCCCCATTGTTCAGGCATTTACCCGGGCTGCCGGTGTGACGGTTGAAACTGGGGATATCTCGCTGGCGGGCCGGATTCTTGCGAACTTTCCAGAGTATCTGACAGAAGGTCAAAGGGTACCCGACGATCTCACCGCCCTGGGTGCGCTGGCGAAAAAACCGGAGGCCAATATTATCAAGCTGCCCAATGTCAGCGCCTCCCTGCCCCAACTGAAGGCCGCCATCCAGGAACTGCAATCGCAAGGGTATCCTGTCCCGAATTGCCCAGAAGCGCCAGAGAACGATGCCGAGCGAGACATCAAGACCCGGTACGGAAAGATACTCGGCAGCGCCGTCAATCCCGTGCTTCGGGAAGGCAACTCCGACCGCCGGGCGGCGGCTTCGGTTAAGCAGTACGCAAGAAACAATCCCCACAAAATGGGTGCCTGGAGCGCTGATTCCCTGACCCATGTCGCACATATGAGCGATGGGGATTTTTACGGCAGTGAAGTGTCCGTCACGGTCGCCGAGGCCTGCGAAGTCAGGATCGAATTCGTGGGTGACGATGGCACGATCAAGGTGCTGAAGGAAAAAACCTCTCTCAAGGCCAGCGAGGTGATCGACGCTGCGGTGATGAGCCGGCGCGCCCTGCGCGCCTTCTTCGAGGAACAGATGCAGGAGGCGAAAAAACAGGGCGTGATGTTATCACTGCACTTCAAGGCCACCATGATGAAGGTTTCCGATCCCATCATGTTCGGCCATGCCGTCGCCGTTTATTTTCGGGACGTTTTCGATCAGCACGCGGCAATTCTGAAAGAATTGGGCGTCAACCCCAACAACGGCTTGGCCGATCTTTACGCAAAACTCGCCAAACTGCCCGAGGCCCAACGCGCCGGGATCGAGGCCGATATTCAGGCTTGTTACACGACCCGCCCGGCGTTGGCGATGGTGAATTCCGACAAGGGCATCACCAACCTGCATGTTCCGAGCGACACCATTATTGATGCCTCCATGCCCGCCATGATCCGTGAATCTGGCAAGATGTGGGGTGCCGATGGCAAGCTGCACGACACCAAGGCTTTGATCCCGGATCGGTGCTACGCACAGGTTTACCAGGAGACCATCGACAACTGTAAGCAGCAGGGTGCCTTCGATCCGAAAACCATGGGTAGCGTGCCCAACGTCGGCCTCATGGCGCAGAAGGCGGAGGAATATGGTTCCCACGACAAGACCTTCGAGATGGCTGCCAACGGCACCGTCCGGGTGGTCAACGCTGCGGGTACGGCGCTTTTGGAGCAACCGGTGGAATCGGGCGATATTTTTCGCATGTGCCAGACCAAGGATGCGCCTATCCGGGATTGGGTCAGGCTGGCGGTGAGCCGCGCCCGGCTCAGTGGTACGCCGGCGGTTTTCTGGTTGGATAAAAACCGGGGTCATGACCGGCAGATCATCGCGAAGGTGGAGCGCTATCTGCAAGACCACGACACCCAGGGTCTCGATATCCGCATCCTGTCGCCGGTCGAGGCCACGCGCCTCTCGCTGGAGCGCATCCGGGCGGGGCAGGACACGATCTCCGTCACCGGTAACGTGCTGCGCGACTACCTGACGGATTTGTTCCCGATTCTCGAACTGGGAACCAGCGCCAAAATGTTGTCGATTGTCCCTCTCATGGATGGCGGCGGGCTTTTCGAGACCGGTGCAGGCGGTTCGGCCCCCAAGCATGTTCAGCAATTCCAGGAAGAGGGTTATCTGCGGTGGGATTCTCTGGGCGAATATCTGGCGCTGGCCGTATCGCTGGAACATTTAAGCCAAACTTTCAAGAACCCCAAGGCCCAGGTTCTGGCGGAGACGCTTGACCAGGCCAACGGTAAGATTCTGGAGAACAACCGCTCACCGGCCCGCCAGGTGGGAGAACTCGACAACCGGGGTAGTCATTTTTATCTGGCTCTATATTGGGCACAGGCGTTGGCCGCGCAAACCCAGGATCGGGATCTTCAGGCCCGTTTCGCGCCCTTGGCGAAAACCCTGGCGGAGAACGAGGCCGGGATTCTGGCCGAACTCACCGGTGCCCAGGGAAAACCCGTCGACATGGGTGGCTACTATCGTCCCAATTTTGAAAAGACCTCACAGGCGATGCGTCCCAGTTCCCTACTTAACGCGGCGCTCCAAACCCTTGAGTCTGCATAGGATCAGCATGTCATGAATCTTCACGAATATCAGGCGAAAGAACTCTTGAGGCGCTATCGGGTGCCGACGCCAGCCGGGGTAGCGGCACATCGTCCCGAGGAAGCCAAACCGGCGGCGGGTGGCGCGGGTTCCGCCCCTTGGGTGGTCAAGGCCCAGGCCCACACCGGGGGGCGCGGCAAGGCCGGCGGGGTGCGGGTGGTCAACGATCTGGATGCCCTGCAAGCCGAAGCGACCCGTTTGTTGGGGTCGCGTCTCGTGACTCACCAGACCGGCCCGGCGGGATTGCCGGTCTCGGCGCTGCTTGTCGAAGCCGCGACACCGGTGATTCGGGAACTCTACCTGAGTCTATTGGTGGATCGTACCCGGCGACGGGTGGTGTGTATGGTCTCGCCGTCG
>JBAXSA010000092.1:0-9709 GCA_037130945.1 Pseudomonadota bacterium
GGCGGGGGGGCCGGGTGCGGCGGGTTTTTCCTTGTGAGGTGCCTGGGTCTTGGGGGGGGGGGGGCTGGTGGCGGGCTCGGTGGTACTGATTGGCGGCGATCCGGGAATCGGCAAATCGACCCTGCTGCTGCAAACCCTCAGCCACCTGGCCCGGGAACTCCGCGTTTTGTACGTTTCGGGTGAGGAATCCCCAGAACAGATCCGTTTGCGCAGCGAACGCCTGGGTCTCGATTGCGGGCCGGTGCTGATCCTGCCCGAGACCCGCCTGGAAGCCATCCTGGGGGCATTGGGGAGTGAGATTCCCGCCGTCATGGTCGTGGATTCGATCCAGACCCTTTACTCGGATCAGCTATCTTCCGCGCCCGGTTCGGTCTCCCAGGTGCGCGAAACCACGGCGCAACTGGTGCGTTTCGCCAAGAGCCACGACACCACGGTGTTTTTGGTCGGGCATGTCACCAAGGAAGGCAATCTGGCCGGCCCCCGGGTGCTGGAACACATGGTCGATACGGTACTCTATTTCGAGGGCGAGCCGGGCAGCCAGCTACGTCTGGTACGAACCATCAAAAACCGCTTTGGGCCGGTGCATGAACTCGGGGTATTCGCCATGACCGACCGGGGTCTGCGGGAGGTTGCCAACCCCTCGGCGCTGTTTCTTTCCCATCACAGTCGTCAGGTTCCGGGGAGTGTCGTGATGGTCACCCGCGAGGGTACCCGACCCTTGCTGGTGGAGGTGCAAGCACTGGTGGATGATGCCCACAGTCCCAATCCGCGCCGCGTTACCCTCGGGCTTGAACAAAATCGCCTGGCCATGTTGCTCGCGGTACTGCACCGCCACGGCGGGGTGGTCATGTACGACCAGGATGTCTATGTCAACGTGGTGGGCGGGGTACGGATTACCGAAACCGCAGCCGATTTGCCGGTATTATTGGCGGTGCTGTCGAGCTTTCGTAACTATCCCCTGCCAACCGATATGGCGGTGATGGGCGAGGTGGGTCTGGCGGGTGAGATCCGTCCCGTGCCGAACGGTCAGGAGCGCCTCCGGGAGGCCATCAAACACGGTTTTCACCGCATCGTGCTACCCAAAGCCAATGCCCCCAAACGTCCCTCCGAGGGGGTGGAGATTCTGGCGGTTGAACGCCTCGAAGAAGCCCTGAGGGTCTGCCGGGCTCCCTAGAAAGCCAGTCGCCCGGAGTCTTCCAAAGGCGTATCATGACACATTCTCCTTTGTCCCCTTTGCGAGACACGTCTATGTCAGACCTCCCAGAACCCGGCATTTCAGCCGTTGCCGAACAGCATTTTAAAACCCTCAGTCGCGAAAAGCTGCCCCACCAGCGGATCGAGGATCAGCTCATGCAAATCGGTGGTGGTGGCGTGGGGGGGATTAAATTCAAGGAAGAGACGCTACAGGCTGCGGGTTGGAATGGCGGCAAGTTGACCACCTACGCTTCCCGTGCCACCAAAGCCGCCTTGGCGTTCAATCGGGTTCGAGAGGCTCTGTCGGAAACGGTGGATCGAGACGATCTACTGGCGCGTGTCAAGGCCTTGTCGGCCGAGACCGCTACCCCTTCAAAGTGAAACCGCCGCCTGGCAATAGGCCAGGAGTCCGCTGGGAGAAATACCCAACACCAACAGCAACAGGGCGTTAAAGCCAATGGCCAGGCGGACGTCCGACCCCACGGTCAGTAGTGGCACGGGGTTCTTGGAGTCCTCGTCCCTGTCAAAATACATCAGCTTGATAACCCGCAAATAATAGTAAGCCCCCACCACCGAAAACAGCACCGCGATCAGAGCCAGGCCCATCAGATTGGCCTGCAGGGCGGCTTGCAGTACCGCGAGTTTGGCATAAAAACCGACGAGTGGCGGCACCCCCGACATCGAGAACATGACCAGCAACATCATTGCGGCATACCAGGGAGAGCGGTCGTTCAGACCCTTGAGCTGTTCCAGGTTCTCGACCTCAAAACCCTGACGGCTCAAAACCATGAGCAAACCAAACGCCGCTGTGGCGGTGAGGGCATAGGTCACAGCATAGAATATAGCGGCACCCTGACCCTCGGCCGATGACGTCAGGAGTCCCAGCAGGATAAATCCGGCATGGGACATCGCGGAATAGGCCAACATCCGCTTGATGTGGGTCTGGGCAATGGCGACCAAATTCCCGAGACCCATCGACAGCACCACGATCAAGGTCAACATGGCTTGCCAATGGGATGACAGGGGGTCAAGGGCACCTGCAAACACCCGCATGGCGATCACCAGGGCAGCGATCTTCGGGGCACTTCCCACCAGCAAGGCCACCGAGGTCGGCGTCCCCTGGTAGAGATCCGGCACCCAGACATGGAATGGCACCGCGCCAAACTTGAAGGCAATCCCAGCCACGACAAAAACCAGCGCAAAAACGGCAACCGGGTCGCCAGGCTTCTGCTGCAGCACTTCGGCAATCCGCCCAAAATCCACAGACCCGGTGATACCATAAAAGAGCGAGATGCCGTACAACAAGAAGCCCGAGGCCATGGAACCCAACACAAAATACTTCATGGCCGCCTCGGCGGCCTGAGGCGAATCCCGATCCAGGGCAGCCAGGGTATAAAGGGATAGGGCCAATAGCTCCAATCCCAAATACAGGGTCAGAAAGCCATGCGCAGAAGCCATGACACTCATACCCAGCGTGGCAAACAACGTCAAGGCCAGATACTCGCCAGTGAATTGCCCCCGCTGTCGCAGATAATCCTTCCCGTAGATCAGGGTCAAGGCGACCGTCAGGAACAAAAAGATTTTAGAAAGATCACTCAAGGGATCGCGAATATAACTGCCGGAAAACAGCCCCTGGGGATCCCCGCTCGAAAACACCAGGACGCTGGCAATGGCGGCGATGAGCCCACCCTGGGCTAGGAGATAGACCATCCATCGTTGGCGATCAGCCGCCAGGAAAAGATCCAGGATAAGAACGCCACAAGCCGTCGCCAGGAGCAGGATTTCGGGTAAAGGAATCAGAGGCAAGGTCACAACCGGGGCATCCTAAAGCTTGGAGGCGGAAATATGCTGAATGAGATGCTGAATCGACGAATCCATCATCTGCACTAGGGGAGCCGGCCATAAACCGAGCAGCAGAACCATCACCGCCAGAACGCCCAGCACAAAAAACTCGCGGGTATTGACATCGGACAATTGGGCTACCCCGGGTGATTTGACCGCGCCGAATATGACCCTTTTGACCATCCAGAGGGAATAGGCCGCCCCGAGGATTAACGTGGTCGCGGCCAGGAAGGCGTACCAGCCATTGGCCTGGAAGCTGGCCAGGATCACCATGAATTCGCCAATAAAGCCCGAGGTACCCGGCAGCCCGGCATTCGCCATGGCGAAGAAGACCATGAGCGCTGCAAACACCGGCATGACATTGACAATCCCGCCGTAATCCCGAATTTGCCGGGAGTGAAGACGATCATAAAGCACCCCCACACACAAGAAGAGCGCGCCCGAGATAAATCCATGGGAGATCATTTGCACCATACCGCCTTCCATCCCCAACACCGCGCCGTTGGACGACCCCGTGTGTCGCACAATGGCAAAGACCGTAAAGAATCCCAGGGTGACAAAGCCCATGTGCGCAATCGAGGAATACGCAATCAATTTTTTCATGTCCTCTTGGATCAGGGCGACAAAGCCGATGTAGACAATGGCAATCAGGGACATCGCGATAATCAGCCAGTCGAGGCTAAGACTGGCATCGGGCGTAATCGGCAAGCTAAAGCGCAAAAACCCGTAGCCACCTACCTTCAACATGAGGGCGGCAAGGATCACGGAGCCCCCGGTAGGTGCCTCGACATGGGCGTCCGGTAACCAGGTATGCACCGGCCACATGGGCACCTTTACGGCAAAGGCGGCCAGAAAGGCCAGGAAAATCCAGGTTTGCTCACCCAGTCCCAGCTTGACGGCATGGTACCCCAGAATATCAAAACTGCCGGAATGCAGTCTGAGGTAGATCAGCGCCAGCAGCATGAGTACAGAACCGAGGAAGGTGTAAATAAAGAACTTGATGCTGGCATACACCCGGTTGGCCCCGCCCCAGATACCAATGATGACAAACATGGGTATCAGCATGGCCTCCCAAAACACATAAAACAGCATGGCGTCGAGTGCCGAGAAAACCCCCACCATCAGTCCTTCCATAACCAGGAAGGCGGCCAGATACTGTGATGGGCGAAAACGGATGATCTCCCACCCGGCCACCACCACCAGAGGGGTCATGAAGGTCGTCAGGAGAATCAGCGGCAGGGCAATGCCATCCACACCCAGGGTGTACGTCATGCCAAACAGGGGAACCCAGGTCTCCCGCTCGACAAACTGCATGGCGGCGGTTCCCGGTTGAAAACCTGACCACAAGCCGAGGCTCATCAGAAAAGTCACCAGTGCGATGAACAGTGCCAACCATTTCGTGACACGGCTATCCTGATCGCCACTGGCGAGTACCAACACGCCGCCGATGATCGGCAACCATATAATCAAGCTGAGAAGAGGCCAGTGGGCGGATATCATGGTTCTACCTATTCGTTACGCGCTATCCGCCTACAACAAGGCGTAACCGGTGGCCAAAAACAACACACCCATCACCATGATCGCAGCATAATGGTGGAGATAGCCAGTTTGGAGTTGCCGGCCCCAGTGCGCGAAAGACGCCACCAGACGGGCGGAACCATTCACACAAAAACCATCAATCAAAAGCCGGTCACCAACATTGAAGAGCCGATTTCCCAAGGCGCGACTGCCCGCCGCAAAAAACTGGTCATTGAATTCATCGAAGCCATATTTGCGCTCCAGCAGGCGATACAGGACATTCCACCGGGACATGGCTTCGTCGGCCAGCGAGGGCTCCCGGCGATACACCAGCCAGGCTACCCCTAAACCGGCCATGGCCAACAGGAACGGCAACCCTGTCAACCCATGCCAAACGAGTGTCCCGGCACCATGAAAATCGGCGGCCAGGGGATGTAACCCGGGATGGCCTTCGGCCACAGTCAGGATGCCTTGAAACCAATCCCCAAATAACAAGGGCCGAATAGTCAGGGCACCTAGGATGACGGAGGGAATGGCCAGCAACACCAGGGGCAGGGCAACCACCTGCGGTGATTCGTGAAGATGCTCAAGGACATGCGGATCCATTCGGCCCTGACCGTGAAACACCAAAAAGAACACACGGAAGGAATAAAGGGCCGTGACGAAGACCCCCAGTGTCAGCAGGATATAGGCATAGGCGGAACCGGCAACTCCGGCATGATGAACCGCCTCGAGGATGGCATCCTTCGAGAAAAACCCGGAAAAACCCGGGAATCCGATCAAGGCCAGGGAACCCATCAAGGAAGTCCAGTAGGTCAGGGGCATGTGGCGTTTGAGCCCGCCCATGTGACGAATATCCTGTTCATGGTGCATGGCCATGATGACGGAACCCGCAGCCAAAAACAGCAACGCCTTGAAAAAGGCGTGGGTCATCAAGTGGAAGATACTGGCGGCGTAGGCGGACGCGCCGAGCGCGGCGACCATGTAGCCTAGCTGAGACAGGGTGGAATAGGCCACCACCCGTTTAATATCGTTCTGCACCACGCCGATGAGCCCGGTGAAGAAGGCGGTGCTGGCACCGACGATCATGACGACGCTGAGGGCGATATCGGAGAGTTCAAAGAGAGGCGACATGCGAGCGACCATGAAGATACCCGCAGTCACCATGGTCGCGGCATGGATGAGGGCGGAAATCGGGGTCGGACCTTCCATCGAATCTGGCAGCCAGACATGCAGCGGCATTTGCGCGGATTTGCCCATGGCCCCAACAAACAGCAAGAGACAAATCAGGGTCATCAGGGAGGTGTCAAACCCCATGAAGGCAATTTTGAGGTTCACCAAGCCGGGGGCCTTGGCAAACACCTCGGCGTAATCCAGGGTGCCAAAATACAGGGCAATCGCGGCAATACCGAGCAAAAAACCCATATCGCCGACACGATTGACCAAGAAGGCCTTCAAATTGGCAAAAATGGCGGTTTCGCGCTGATAATAAAAGCCAATCAACAGATAAGACACCAAGCCCACCGCCTCCCAGCCGAAAAATAGCTGCAAGAAGTTGTTGGACATGACCAGCATCAACATCGAAAAGGTGAATAGGGCAATGTAGGAAAAAAAGCGCTGATAGCCCTCTTCATGCGCCATGTAACCAATGGTGTAGATATGCACCATGAGCGAGACAAAGGTCACCACCGTCATCATCAAAACCGTGAGACGATCCACCAAAAAGCCCACCTTGAGCTGCAAACCGCCGCTCACCAGCCAGGTATACAGTGTGCCATTGAAGGCCGGTTCGTGGTGATGGACAAATTGTTCGAGAACCCAGAGCGACAACAGAAAGGAGGTTAAAATCCCCAGGATAGTCACCCAGTGGGCACCGGCACGCCCAATCCAGGAACCCCAAAAACCCGCCACCAAGGAACCCAGAAGCGGTGCCAACACAATGGAAAGGTAGACAGCCTGCATTTTATTGACTCAACCTCGCAAGGAATTCAGTTGAGCCACATCCACCGTCCGGCGGGTGCGGAACAACACCACCAGTATGGCCAGTCCTATGGCCGCTTCGGCAGCCGCCACGGTGAGTATGAAAAAGACAAAAATCTGGCCGGTGGTATCCTGGAGAAAATGCGAAAAAGCCACGAAGTTGATGTTGACCGCCAGCAACATGAGCTCCAGGCACATCAACAGGATGATCAAATTGCGCCGGTTGATGAAGATGCCCGCGACCCCCGTCGCGAATAACAGGGCGGCAAGGGCCAAATAATCGGATAGGGATGTCATTTAAGCGGCAGCCTTTCCTCGGCGGGCATGGCAACCAGGCGAACACGATCCGGGCCTTTTTTAACCCGAACCTGTTGCGACGGGTCTAAATATTTTGTTCCGGGGCGCTTGCGAAGGGTCAAGGCAATCGCCGCCACAATCGCAACCAGAAGGATCACCGCCGCGATTTCAAGGGCGTACAGATGGTGGGTATACAGGGCCATTCCCAGGGCGTGGGTGTTGGAATAGCCCACATCATGCGGCTTTGGCAGGCTAAAGTGGCTTAAACCAAAATAGCGCGGCCCCGCGACGAAATACATCTCGCCCGCCAGCACCCCTCCCACCAATAAACCGGTGGGCAAGTTGCCGATGAACCGGGTGCGTAAACTCACCACCTCGATATCGAGCATCATGACGACGAATAAAAACAGCACCGCCACGGCACCGACATAGACAATCACCAGAGTCATCGCGAGAAATTCCGCTTCCAGCAGCAGCCACAAGGCCGCACTGTTAAAAAAAGCCAGAATCAGAAACAACACGGCATGTACCGGATTGCGCCGAGTCACCACCATGACGGCCGCGAACCACAAAAAGCCCGCGAAAACAAGAAAGAGAAAACGTTCGAATGTCATGGCCTAGGTTCTTGGGTATACCTTCAACGATAGGGTGCATCTAGCTTGCGGTCGGCGGCCAACCGAGCTTCAAGCCGGTCACCCAAGGCTAGAAGCTTTTCCTTGGTTATAATCTGCTCTCCGCTCGCCTCGAAATGGTACTCATAGATCCCAGTTTCGACAATGGAATCCACGGGGCAGGACTCTTCGCAAAAACCGCAAAAAACACACTTGAATAGATCAATGTCATAGCGCGTGGTGCGCCGTGAACCATCCTCACGGGGTTCTGTCTCGATGGTAATCGCCAGCGCCGGGCAGGTGGCCTCGCATAGCTTACAGGCAATACAACGCTCTTCGCCGTTGGGATAACGGCGCAGGGCATGCCGTCCACGAAATCGCGGCGAGATGGGCGCACGTTCTTCGGGGTACTGTACCGTGAATTTCCTGGCGAACAGATACCGGCCCGTGACCTGTAGGCCGCGCAGCAATTCGATGAGCAGAAGACTGCGAAAATAACGGAGGATGGCTTGCATCGATGACTCCTAGCGATCAAACCACCAAGGCACCCGATTCACGACCGCCCATCCCGTCAGGACGATCCAGAATAAGGTGATGGGAATAAACACCTTCCAACCTAACCGCATGATCTGATCATACCGGTAACGCGGGAAGGTAGCTCGCAGCCAGAGAAACATGAAACCGACCATGGCACTCTTGAAAAAAAGCCAAAATATCCCCGGGATCCCGGCAAACCAGGTCTCAAACCAGGTGCCCTCGAAGGGCGACAGCCACCCCCCCAGAAACATCACGGCGGTCAGGGCCGAGACCAGGATCATGTTGGCATATTCCGCCAAGAAAAACAGGGCAAATGCGGTTCCGGAATAATCCACATGGAAACCGGCGACGATTTCCGATTCCCCTTCTGCCACATCAAACGGCGCACGGTTGGTTTCGGCCACCCCTGAAATGAAGTAGATGACACCCAATGGCATGAGTGGCAGCCAGTACCAGTGCAGGATGCTGCCACTCTGGGCCTTAACAATTTCGGCAAGATTCAGACTACCCGCCGCCACCAGAACGCCCACAATCGCAAAACCCATGGCAATTTCATAGGCAATGACCTGCGCCGCCGAGCGCATGGCACCCAAAAAGGCGTATTTGGAGTTGGACGCCCAGCCTGCCAAGATGATGCCGTAGACCCCGAGCGAGGTCATGGCAAAAACATAGAGTATTCCGGCATTGATATTGGCCAAAATCAGGCGTTCGTCAAACGGAAATACCGCCCAGGCTGCCAACGCGGTACCAATGGACAACAGGGGTGCGAGCAAAAACAATCCCTTATTGGCTCCCGTAGGAATGATGATTTCCTTGAACAAGAGCTTGAAAACATCAGCAAAAGGCTGCAACCAGCCGCGTGGACCGACACGATTCGGGCCAATCCGAACCTGCATGTAACCGATAATCTTGCGTTCAGCATAGGTGAAATAGGCCACCAACAGGATAATCGGCAGCACGATGGCGACGATTTTAACCAGGATCCAGACCAGGGTCTGGATCCCAACGGGTAGAAAATCCCAAAAATTCGCGAGGACATCCATCGAGTTACGCCTTACGTAAAGTCACGGCACCAAAGCGTGGCCCCAGCGACTCGCTGCCTGACACCGCAGCAGGAATGCGGGCAACACCCACGGGCACGGTATCGCTCACGACTACGGGCATAATGGCCATGGCCTCGCCTTGACGCACTTCCAGAGAATCCCCCTGTGAAACACCCAATGCCGCCGCTGAGGCCGGATTCAACCAGGCCCCGAGTGCCATGGAATCCTGTGTTTTTTGGAGAGACCGGGCGCGACGGAGTACCGCATCGCTTGCATAGGGAGGGATCTCGCCCACTCGCTGCCAGGATCTGCTCGAGCGGATCTCCCGGTTGGTGGGCCAAGACACGGTTAAAGGGGCCAGCACCGAGGTTGGCAACCGGTTTTTCAAATGCTGGCGCACCGCCTCCGCTGTATCCAGATCAAACCCGCTAAGCCCCAGTTCAGCGCCCAAAAGACGTAAAATCTTCCAGCCGGGACGGGCCTCGCCGGGGGGGGGGATCGCGGCATCGAAGGACTGCCAGGTGCCCTCGCAGTTGACAAAGGTACCCTCTGTCTCGGCAAAGCAGGCCATCGGCAAAATGATATGCGCGACATCCTCCAGCACGGGACTCCGGTAAGCGGAAAAGGCCAACACGAGGCCCGCTTGTTTTAGGGCCTTGAGTTCTGCATAGGCATCCCAGCCATCCC
>JBAXSA010000093.1:0-9610 GCA_037130945.1 Pseudomonadota bacterium
GCCGAGGAGGTGGCACCTGGCCAGACGATCACGACCCCGGATCTCGATCTCGGCCTCTGGGTAGATCAGAACGCACGAGTCTATGTCGGTTACGGCCAGGCGGGGGAGAGCATGAAGGATCTGCTGGCTGCGGCACGGTATCGCCTGATCTATGTGGCCCCCCGCAACGATGCACTCAAGACGCTGGATCCGAACGCCGTGCCGCGTGGTCTTGGCAACCTGCAAGTCGAAAGCGAGATCAGCGAGATCAGCGGTATCACCGAGGCCCGCAACTTGCAGGCGACCCTGCGTATCCCCGATGACCAGGCAGGCCAGACCGCATCGGTCTACGTCCTGGCCAAGACGGGTCAAGGCTGGAACTCTTGGTGGTCTCTTGATGGGCAGGGCTGGAATGGCTGGGCGGGTGCTGCCACCCTACCCTTCTACCAAGGCCCCTTGCCGTCACAGCTCGAGATACCGATCCTGGAGGCGGCCAGCCTGCCGGGGCTGGAAGGCACGGAGGTTTGGGTTGGTTATGGTCAGGATCCTCTGGAGATGCTGCGGGCCGGCCAGTTGCAACTGCTCTACACCCTAGAGGCGGGCGGCACCAATGGCAAATGCCGAGGGATTCACTGAACACTTCCCCAATCTGATACTGCTGATTGAGACCCGTGGCGGTACCTTCGACAGTATGGCTATCCGCTTAACCCGCGACACTTCAAAGCGAAGTACACTTGGGCTGGTGTACGGTAGTCTAGTGACTGGTGAAAGTGTTCCTGGTTGTAAAGGTTAAAATAGTTCCCGGCCTCAATACAGAAATCGGCGTCTAAATATGGGGAGTATCACAACTTTCTTTCCGCCGCAGCCACCTCTGCAAGACGCCCCTGTTCCAGAAGAGAGGCCCGCATCTCGCGGAGCCCACGATCAGCGGGTTTGGCTTCCAAGCCACGACCCAGGCTGTGCAGAGCGTCATACCAGTAGCCAGCCTCGGCATAACGGCCCGCTGTTTGTGCCGCATCGCCCTTGAGCTTCCCCTTGAGGTCGTTGTTGGGGGGGATATACTGGATTACCCCGCCGCTTACGACGTCGTTGGAACGCCGGTCAGGATCCGGTACCAGAGCCACATGCCACTGGTAGGTCACTTCGGGTTTGAGACGCACGCCCTGTTTGGCCAAATCAATAGTGTTGATCCCGGCCTTGGTACCCTTGAGTTCCACTTCCAGGATTGGGTTCACCGTATCCGGGGTGGTTAAGGTCAGTTCCACACGCAGCGGTTTGCCCTCCCCGAGATACCAGTACAACACCGGCTGATCGGTCGCGCTCCAGCCGGCCTCCAAGGGTGCCAGCACCCATAGCTTCGGGCCTCCCATGCCGCGGCTCGCCCCCCCGACCCGCACTGCAGGTGCCCCGAGTTTGGGCGGGATAAAGGTCAGTTTGGGTTTTTCGGTAGACGGCTGCCCAGCGGGCGAATCCGCTGCCTGAATCAGCGCCGGCATGGTTCCGATCAAACCCGACAGCAAAAACCCCGTCACCAGACTTCTCTTTTGTAATCTCATGGTTACTCTCCTCCGGATTATGTTGGATCCTGTTGGATCATGGAAAACAGGGGGCCGGCTCGCGGCCCGGCTACTCGACTTCCCGCGAGGCCCGCTTGCGCTCGTGTTCCTTCAGGAAGCGTTTGCGAATACGGATGGCTCCGGGCGTGACCTCCACCAGTTCGTCGTCCTCGATAAACTCCAGGGACTGCTCCATGCTGAGACGAATCGCCGGAGTCAGCAGGATGTTCTCATCGGAACCGGCGGCGCGCATATTTGTCAACTGCTTGCCTTTTAAGGGATTAACGGTGAGGTCGTTGTTGCGGGCATGAATGCCGATCACTTGCCCCTCGTACACCTCCTCGCCGGGTGCGACAAATAACCGCCCCCGATCCTGAAGATTAAACAAAGCATAGCCCAGAACCTTGCCAGTGCCATTGGCAATCAGCACCCCGTTGTTGCGCGGGTTCATGCGACCCTGAATAGCTGGGCCATAATGATCAAAGACGTGATAAATCAGCCCGCTACCGGAGGTAATGGTCATGAACTCGGTCTGAAAACCAATCAGACCCCGGGAGGGAATCATATAGTCGAGACGCACCCGCCCCTTGCCATCCGGGCGCATGTCGCGCAATTCCCCCCGCCGGATCCCTAAGGCTTCCATGAGATTCCCCTGATAGGTCTCATCGAGATCGACGGCCATTTGCTCGTAAGGCTCGCGAATCTCACCCTCGATTTCGCGAAAGATCACCTCAGGCCGGGACACCGCAAGTTCATACCCTTCCCGACGCATCGTCTCGATCAGGATGGATAGATGCAATTCCCCACGCCCGGAGACCTTGAATTTTTCCGGATCGTTACCTTCCTCTACCCGCAGGGCCACATTGTGGATTAGCTCCCGTTCCAGCCGCTCCTTGAGGTGCCGGGAGGTCATGTATTTGCCATCACGGCCCGCAAAGGGCGAGGTGTTGACCTGGAAGGTCATGCTGACGGTGGGCTCGTCCACAGTCAGCCAGGGCAAGGGTTCGGGATGATCCGGATCACACAGGGTGTCCGAAACCCCCGGGGAGTCGATGCCGGTAATGGCGATGATATCCCCGGCGGAGGCCTCTTCCACCTCGATCCGCTGCAATCCAAGAAAGCCATAGACCAGGCCGATCCGGCCGCGATGAGGATCGCCATCACGTTTCAACAGGGTGACAGGTTGGTTCTTGCGCACGCTGCCACGAGTTACCCGGCCAATCGCAATGACACCGACGTAGCTGTTGTAGCCGAGCGTGGTGACCTGCATTTGAAAAGGCCCCGCCGGATCGACCAGGGGGGGTGGACAATGGGTGACAATGGCCTCGAAAAGCGGGGTCATGTCACCCTCGCGGATGCCGGGTTCGGTACCGGCGTAGCCCTGAAGGGCCGAGCAGTAAATCACCGGAAAATCGAGCTGCGCCTCGGTGGCGTCCAAACGATCAAACAGATCGAAGGTTTGATCCACCACCCACCCCGGACGGGCACCGTCACGATCCACCTTGTTGACCACCACAATCGGCCGCAGACCGTGTTGAAAGGCCTTCTGGGTCACAAATCGGGTTTGCGGCATGGGGCCATCCAGGGCATCCACTAGGAGCAGCACCGAATCGACCATCGACAAGACCCGCTCCACCTCGCCTCCAAAGTCGGCGTGACCGGGGGTATCGACGATGTTGATGCGATAGCCCTGCCAAATGATGGCGGCATTCTTGGCCAGAATGGTGATGCCCCGTTCTTTCTCCAGGGCATTGGAATCCATGACCCGTTCCACGGGCCCAAAGCGTTCTCCCAGAGTCCCGGATTGCTGAAGCAGACGATCCACCAGGGTGGTTTTACCATGATCGACATGCGCGATGATGGCGATGTTTCGAATTTGACTGATCACAAGATCCTGGCCGTTGGCAAGTAAAAGGGCAGGCATTATACAGCGGATCTCGCTCGGGATTTTGTATCGGCGACATTCCCGGCATAATATCGGCATGGATGACTCTCACGACACTCCCGCGCCTTCCAGTCCGCTCCGGCCGGGTCTCCTGCCGCGTACTCTGGCCCTGTGCTATGACGGGTGCCTGGTTGTTTTATTGCTCATCATCGCTGCGGTACTGGTGGCCATCCCTGTCGTCTGGATCAGCGGCACCCTGCCCCACCCCGCCGCGCCCTGGCACCGAGCCTATTTGCTGCTGATGGTGACGGGGTATTACGCGGGTTTCTGGCTGCGTGACGGTCAGACCCTGGGGCTTAAGGCCTTGGGGATACGGCTCACGCGCGCCAATGGGAGGCCGGTGACAGGCCCGGACACCCTGATCCGGCTGGCGGCCATTGGGGTGTTGTATGGTCTGCCGCTGGTGCTGGCCAAGCATTGGGAGGGGTGCCTGGGATGTTGGGCCGCCCTGCCCTTTTGGTTACCGTTGGTGCTGGGTCATGCCTGGTTATGGGTGGACAGGGATCGCGCCACCTGGCACGACCGTCTCTCCGGCACCCGTCTCGAGTGCCTGCCGGCGGATTAACCCAAAGTCCCTCGTTTTTCCAGCCACCGCAATAACAGGAGTCCCGGCGCGGCGGCTATCACGCACAGTGCGAAAAAAACCGGCCAACCCGTGATGTCGGCAAGAAACCCCGCAGGCGCGGCGATCAACACCCGGGGAACTCCCATGATGCTGGACAGCAGCGCGTATTGCGTGGCGGTAAAACGCCGGTGGGTGAGGCTCGCCATGAAGGCTGTGTAGGCTGCGGTGCCAAGGCCGCCGGTGAAGTTTTCCAGTGCTACCGCCAGCGCCAGTGCCGGAACAACCGGCCCCACCAGGGCCAACACGGCAAAACCAGCCGTCGAAACCCCCTGCAGGAGACCAAACCACCACAGCGCCCGGCGGATGCCCAAGCGCAAGATCCAGATCCCTCCCATCAGACCACCCGTCACGGTGGCCCAAAATCCGAATAGCTTGACGATAGCGCCAATCTCGGTTTTTGAAAAACCCAGATCCAGATAAAACGGCGTGGTGAGTTGGCTGGCCATCACGTCGCCGATCTTGTAGAGCAGAATGAACAACAACAGCCACAGGGCACCGGGACGCTGAAAATATTCGAGAAAGGGTGCCACCACGGCCTCCTGGAGCGTCCGTGGGCGGCCCGCTGGCAAGGGCGGTTCCGGTGCCAGCCAGGCAACTGGCAAACACAGGGTCATGATCCCCGCCATCAGCCAATAGACTTGCTGGAATGGCAGGAAATCCGCCAGGATCAGACCGCCGCCACTGGCCAGCAACATGCCCACCCGGTAGCCATTGACGGCCAGCGAAGCCCCGAGCCCCTGTTCCTCGTCAGCCAGGGTTTCCCGGCGGTAGGCATCGATGACAATATCCTGACTCGCGGAAAAAAAGGTCACGGCGAGCGCCGCCAGGGCCACGGTCAAAGGCTGCTGGGGCTCGCTAAAAGAGAGCGCCAGCAAGGCCAGAATCAGCCCGCCCTGGGCGATCAATAACCAGCCCCGCCGCCGCCCCAGGGGCCAGGGAGATAGCCCATCAAAGAGCGGTGCCCAGAGAAACTTCAGGGTGTAAGGCAGCCCCACCAGGCTGAATAACCCAATCGTGGCCAGATCAAGCCGTGATTCCTTCATCCAGGCCTGTAGCAGCGAGCCAGTCAACAGCAAAGGCAACCCCGAGGCAAATCCCATGAAGAGGACAATCAGCATGCGTTGGCTGAACAAAATGGTCAGCCAGCGAGGAAGGGCAAAGGTCATGAGGCAATCACATGTATCAGTTGTATCAGTGGGCCACCAGCCCTTGTAGTCGATGGCGGGGCGCTAGACAATGCCCCGATTTGGGAGGGAAGGTGCCATGAGCGATTTTCGTCAGGCGTTTGTTGAGTTTGCCCTGGACGCCGGGGTCTTGCGATTGGGTGAGTTTACCCTCAAGTCTGGGCGGGTCAGTCCCTATTTTTTTAACGCCGGACTATTCAACACCGGTGCCCGGCTAGCCCGCCTGGGGCGTTTTTACGCCCAAGCCATTGCTGGCGCCACCCATCTACCCTTCGACGGTCTATTTGGCCCTGCCTACAAGGGCATCCCGCTGGTCAGTGTGACCGCTGCGGCGCTCGCCGAACACCACGGCCGGGATCTGCCCTATGCCTTCAACCGCAAGGAAATCAAGGATCACGGCGAAGGCGGTCGTATCATCGGCGGCCCGTTGCCGGGACGGGTGCTAATTGTAGATGATGTCATCACCGCAGGAACGGCGGTGCGGGAGGCCATGGATATCATCCGGGTAGAGGGGGCCACGCCCACCGGTGTGGTCATCGCCCTGGATCGCCAGGAGCGCGGCCAGGGATCCCGCTCGGCGGTTCAGGAGGTGGAAGAGGAGTTGGGTTTGCGCGTGGTGAGCATTGCCCGGCTTCAGGATATTCTTGTGTACTTGGAACAGCATCCCGAACAGGCCCTAGCGTTGGCCGCCATCCGAGCCTATCGGGCATGCTACGGGGTTCAAAGTCTATAATGCTTTTATGAGCAATCGAAGGGGAGAGGCAATATGCGTTTTCTAATGTCCATACTGATACCCGCTCTGGTGCTGGGCTGCGGTAATGGCTCCGCCGTGGCGGCGAAACTTTACAAATGGGTCGATAATGACGGAAAAACCCACTATACCGACAAAATTCCCGACAGTGCCACTGGATTGGGACGGAGTGAATTTGGCGATTTAGGCATGAAGACCCATGAGGTGGGACGGGCCAGAACCGATCAGGAAATACTCCAGGATCAGCAAGAAAAAAAGCTGCGAGAGGCAAAGCTGCACCTGATCGAGGAGGAAAAGGCCCGGAATGACATCCTGCTCCGCACCTATCAATCCGAAGACGACATCACGCTTTCACGGGATGGTCAGCTCAAGGCCATTGACGTTCACATCAAAGTGGCTCACAGCAACGTCTCGCGCCTCAAGGACAAACTGGCCAATCTGCTGAGCCAGGCTGCGGATCAGGAACGCACCGGGCAGACTGTTGCACTAATGATTCAAAAAGGCCTCGACGACAGCCGCTTGGCCCTGGAAGATACCTATGCGGCCATCGTCAATCGCGAGCACGAAAAAAACCTGGTGCGCGAGAAATACGCCAAGGAACTCGTCAAGTTCCGCGAACTCAAGAACATCAAGGCACCGGCTCAGGAACGCCTCGAGCGCACTGTGGCTATCGAAAACGCCATTGAATGCCCTGATAAGACCCGCTGCGCCCTGCTGTGGCAAAAGGCTCCCGAGTTTGTGATCAAACACTCCAATACCCCGTTGGCGCTGAAGGGCGACCGCATCGTCATGAGTCAGCTACCGGCCCGGGAAGAGGAAATTAGCGTGAGCCTGTCCCAAGTCTTTGCCAAGGATGACCGCATTTTGCTATTCCTGGATCTGCAATGCCGGGATTCCAGCCGTGGCCGGGAAAATTGTACTGGGGAAAAGGCCACGTTGATTCGTAAGGATTTTCGTAGCCTATTCTCCAATACCGCCACGGCTAGGCCAACTTAAGTCAAACGCAGAACCTTAAGCCATGCCCAAGATGTGGTAGCCACTATCCACATAGAGGATCTCGCCGGTAATCCCGGCGGCCAGATCCGAACACAGGAAGGCGGCGGCATTGCCGACTTGATCGATAGTGACATTGCGGCGTAACGGGGTGCGTTCCTCGACCATCTGTAGCATCGAGCGGAAATCCGCAATACCGGCGGCGGCCAGGGTACGGATCGGCCCCGCCGAGATGGCGTTGACCCGGGTACCCTCGGGCCCCAAGGCGGCGGCCAAATAGCGAACATTGGCCTCAAGGCTGGCCTTGGCCACTCCCATGACGTTGTAGTGTGGCACGGTTCGCACCGCACCCAGATAGGTCATGGTGATGAGCGCCCCGCCCCGGCCCTGCATCAGAGGCCGGGCCGCCTTGGCCAGGGCCGCGAAGCTGTAAGAGCTGATATCGTGGGCCTGGGCGAAACCTTCCCGGGTGACCGCATCGACATAGTTGCCTTCCAGTTGCTCCTTGCCGGCAAAGGCAATGGAATGCACCAGGCCATCGAGACCGTCCCAGATCTTGCCGAGTTCAGCAAACGCCTCAGCAATCTGGGCGTCGTTGCCCACATCGAGTGGCAGGGTCAGCGAGGAACCGCATTCCTTGGCAAACTCCTCGACCCGCTTCTGGAGCTTGTCTCCCTGGTAACTAAAGGCCAATTCGGCACCTTCCCGGTGCATGGCCTGTGCCACCCCCCAAGCGATTGATCGATTGCTCGCCACACCCGTCACAAGGATACGTTTGCCGGCTAAAAAACCCATGACTTTGCTCCTGAACTATTCACCCAAAATCGCGACCCTACGGAAGTAGGCTATTCGCTGGTAACATACCGGAAATGACACACTTGAGAAAGATTTTCCCGGTTTTAATCCGGCTGGGGGGGGGGCTATGCCTGATCGCCGGACTGCTGGCCTGCGGTGCCCCCTTGACGCCCTGGAACAGTCCCTATGCCAGTGGCCAAACCAGCGCCCTTGTCTTTTATAGTTCCTTCGAGGAACGCCCCAAGCACCTTGACCCGGTGCGTTCCTACAGCTCCAACGAATATGAATTCATCGCCCAGATCTACGAGCCACCCCTGCAATACCACTTTCTCAAACGGCCCTATCAGCTGATTCCGCTGACCATCCGTGAGGTGCCAGAACCCCGTTATCTGGATGAGTCGGGTCAATCCTTGCCCGCAGAGCCCCCCCTGGAGAAAATCGCCTTCACCGAATACCGCCTCCGCCTTCAGCCCGGTATTCACTACCAGCCCCATCCGGCCTTCGCTCGTGAGTCCTCGGGGGAATACCGCCATCATCGGCTGACCTCAGACCAGATTGCCGGGTTGAATCGCCTCTCGGATCTGCCCCAAGAAAACGCCCTCCGCGAACTCACCGCCGAGGACTATGTCTATCAGATCAAGCGCCTGGCGGTACCCCCTCTGCATTCCCCAATCGCGGCGCTGATGGGGCAGACAATCATTGGACTGGCCAAGCTGGGCCAGCAGCTCGGCCAGGCCCCCAAAACTGCGGATTTTCTGGATCTTCGCGACTGGCCGCTGGAGGGCGTGCGCGTCGAAGATCGTTATACCTACGTTATTCGCATCAAGGGCAAATATCCCCAGTTTCTGTACTGGCTGGCGATGCCTTTTTTCGCCCCCATGCCCTGGGAGGCGGATCGTTTCTACAGCCAGGCGGGACTTTCCAAACGTAACATCACGCTCGATTGGTACCCGGTGGGCACAGGCCCTTTTTATCTGGAAGAAAACAACCCCAACCTGCGCATGGTGCTGGCCCGCAACCCGCACTTCCACGGCGAGAACTACCCCCGGGAGGGCATGCCGGAAGATACCGCGAACGGACTTCTGGCCGACGCTGGACGGCCCTTGCCCTTTCTGGATCGGGCGGTATTCAGCCTGGAAAAGGAATCGAGTCCCCGCTGGCTCAAATTCATCCAGGGCTACTACGACAATTCCGGCATCTCGTCGGACACCTTCGATCAGGCGGTGCAGTTCAGCCCCGATGGGGAGGCAGGTCTGTCCGACGAGATGCGCGAACGGGGCATCAGGCTCAGTTCGGCGGTCACCTCCTCGGTGTCTTATCTCGGCTTCAACTGGCTGGATGCGGTGGTGGGCGGGGATTCCGAACGGGCCCGCAAGCTCCGTCAGGCGATTGCCATTGCCGTCGATTTCGACGAATACATCGCCATCTTCGCCAACGGCCGGGGGATCGTCGCCCAGGGGGCGATTCCGCCTGGTATCTTCGGCTACCGGGATGCCATCAACCCCGAAACCTTCGAGTCCATCCAGGGCCAACCCCGCCGCAAGCCCCTGGCCGAGGCCTGCCGGTTACTGGCTGAGGCCGGTTACCCTGAGGGCCGCGACACCACCGGCCAGGCGCTGACCCTGAATTACGACACTGTCGCTTCGGGGCCGGACGACAAGGCGCGCCTCAACTGGTTCCGTAAGCAATTTTCCAAACTCGGCATTGAACTCGTGATCCGTTCCACTGACTACAACCGTTTTCAGGAAAAGATGCGCACCGGCAACGCGCAGATTTTTATGT
>JBAXSA010000094.1:0-9549 GCA_037130945.1 Pseudomonadota bacterium
TTTTCCTAGTAAGTCAGGAAAACGATGGTATGTTATTTCTTGCGAGTTACCTAGGGTGTTCATGTCGATTCCTCTTACGAACTCTTGGAGGGGGTGGGGGTGATTTTTGTATAACCTTACAGATCGAGAATGTCTCGTGCCCGATGTTCCCAGGAATAACGCGCCATGGCCAGGGCTTGGGCGGCCTGGGCACGGGTTCTGGCCGCCTCGGGGTCAGCCGCGATGCCGCGCAGTGTGGCAATGAGGGATTCCGGATGGTCACTATCGATGAAAGCCACTTGTGAGTCGTCAACCACCTCAAGGATGGAGGGCAATCGGCTAATCACCGCCGGGATGCCGCTGGCCATGACCTCGAAGAGTTTTAAGGGCGACATCCATGCGTGTGTGGTCACGGCGCGGGTGTAGGGCAGCAACACAGTATCGAAGGAACGGATCAGGCGAGGTATCTCGCAATGGGCAATGGCGGGCAGGATACGGATATTCGGAAGATCCAGCCCGGCGGCTTGAACTTTCGCAACCTCGGCCAGGGTGCCGCCCACTAGGACAAAACCCTGATCCGGCAATTGCCGGGCGGCCTCGCGGATCAGATCCAGGCCGCGTTCCGGGCGCATCGTGCCATAGTAGAGATGGTGCAACCGGCACCCGCGATCCGGCAGAAACCGTTGATTCAGGGGCAAAAAAGGCCGGGCGGTGATAAAACGCTCGACATCGACCCCATCGTGACAAACCCTCACCCGCTCCGGGACAAATCCGTCCCGCTCGATCAGATGCCGGCGGAGTCCCTCTGAAATCGCCACGATCCATACCCGTGGCCCCAGCCACGGTGCCACCCGGCGGGCTTGAGACGACAGACCCTGGTGAAGCTCTAAAAACACCCGCCGCGCCACCCTCTGAGCTGCCAGCGCGACCCCTAGATTGCGCGTGAATAGAAGCTCTGGCGGATGCTCACGCAACTGGCTTCCAAGACGCCAGACAAACTCGGCGTAGCGCCGTGCGCCATGACGGAAGTGGCAGGGAATGGGCCGGCGCGTCACCGCCAGCGTATCGAGCCAGGCCACCCGTCGCCCGAAATCGGGCCAGTAATAGCTGACCTCGGGTACCACCCGGGCAAACGCCGCCAACATCTGGCCGGTTTGCAGAACGTGGGCAGTCTCGGCCTCCATGATCATGTTGTTGGCAACGATCAGCCTGGCATTCCCCTCCATGTCCAGTCCCGTCACAATGACAAAAAATAGCGGATCTGGGCCAGATCCCAGCCCGCCACCAGGCCCACTCGCCGGATGGCGAAGGGTGAATCCCCGAGTTCCACCGCACCCCAACGGGTGGTGAGGAAGGAACGATAGCCGAGCCGGGCCGCCAGGATCGGATCGCGATCCACCTGAAAATCGCGGCCAGGCTTGCCCCAGGGACAACAAAAATGATCGCAGGGGCGGCCGAGCATGGCCTCGATCCGAGCCTTGGAGGTGGCGAGTTCCCATTCCACCTCGGCCTCGTTCAACTCGATCAGACGACGCTGGTGGCTGGCGCTGTGTGAGCCGATGGTGACGCCGGCCGCAGCCAGCGCCCGGCAATCATCCCAGGTCAGAAAGGCGGCAGGCCGCCGCCGGGTGCCAAAAAAACGATCCTGTTCGGGGCACCAGTCGCCAGGATGATCGGGCACCAGACCGGAAATCACGAACACCGCAGCAGGTGCCTGATGACTGGCCAGAATCGGCAGGGCATGGGTGAGAATATTGCGAAAACCGTCATCAAAGGTCAGACAAAAATAGCGGCCATCCAGGCGATCCCCACGGGTTAACAGGTCGATAGCCTGGTCGAGAGTAATAAATTCGCCTCGTTGACGCATGGCCGCAAGATGACGGGCAAACCCCCGGCGCTCATCGGCAAAGACATGGTGGTAAAAGGGAAAGCGCAGCCAGGTGGATGGCTGACCGCCGATCCGCCGGCCACGCGCCTTGAAACCGACAGCGGCGCGCTCGGCCAAACGCCGCAACCGCCAGGCCAGCGGCTGGGGGGCATGATGAGCCCGATAGGTATCCGCCAAACGCGGACGAGTACCCGGAACCGGCCAGGCCCGGTGAAGATCGGCCACCGCCGCCGCGTAGCGTGCCCAGGTGTAGCGGGCGGCGCTGGCTCGTGCCGCCATGCCGAGACGCTGGCGCAATGCGGCATCTTCGAGTAGCTGGATCAGCGCGGTGGCCAAAGCCTCGCTGTCGGCGGGGGGCACCACCCAACCATCGATCCCGTGTTCGACAATCGAACCTGCGTGTGACGATACGATCACTGGCAGACCCTGGGCCATCGCCTCGTAGACCGCCTTGGCTGATCCTTCCATCAGGCTCGGCAGGACAAACACATCGGCACTCTCGAACCAGGCCGCCATGGCGGATTGAAAACCGACGGCACGCACACCCGGCGGGATCCCGGCCAGGAGCCCCGCCATTTCCCGGAACTGCCGGCCACACAGCACCAGCTCGGCCTGTGACGCCAGTGCGGGTGGCAGGCGGCACCAGGCCTCGATCAGGAAGGGTATGCCCTTGCGAGTATTGACATTGCCGGCAAATAAAACGCGCAACGGCTGGCCCTTGCGGACAGGGTGTCCGGGGGTCTCCCTGGGACTATCGGCACCGAAGGGAATCACCACCGTCTTGCCGTGAACTGCGGCGGGCAGGCTGTCCCGGACGAAGCGGGAGGGACAGACCAGCCGGTCAGCCAGCGGCAGGCAGCGATCCAGGGCCATATCTTCCAGCAGCCCCAGGGATTCGGGATCCACCATTCCCGCCGCGATCAGGGGCTCGTAGCAGCGCGGATGGGCCATCTGCAAATCGAGTACCAGGGGCACCCCCTGGGCGTGCCAGAAGGCAGCGGTTTCCGGGAGGGCATCCCACAGATGAACGGCGCGAGGCCGCCATTTTAAGCGGCGGCTCAGAGCGAGACAGCGGCGGTCGAACAGGGCTTGTTCGATGGCCCGCGAAGGCAGCGACGGCCACAGCTTGACCCGGAGGGCATTGAGACCGCGCGGGATCAGCCCACGGCCGGGTAGTGGAAAACGCATCGGCTGGTAAGATACCGCGCTGGCACGCGCAATCACCTCCGGCATGAGCTGACCGAACCGGATGAGTTGATAGGGACGAAACCCCGGCGTATTGCGCCCGCCAAAGGCCGCGTTGACGATGAAGAGGATATCGTGGCCGGTGGGGTGAGAAAGGGATAAAAGTGACATCGAAAGACCCGGAAATTTTCACCGCAAGAGTAACCTGGAAACAGCCCGCATGTCCTTTGTCTTGTCCAAATTGCTCTGGATTCTTGCCGCACCGGCGAATTTTCTGGCGCTGATGCTCATCCTGGGCGTGTTGCTCCAGCGTTTTGGGGGCACCCGCCAGCAGCGTTGGGGCTGGCGGCTTACAGTGGCGGTTGCCTTCACCCTGACGGGTTTACTGCTTTGTCCGGTCGACCGCTGGCTCACCGCCCCCCTGGAGCAACGCTTTCCGATTCCGGCTTTGCCGGCCAGGGTCGATGGCATCCTGGTGTTGGGCGGCATGGTCGATCCCGAGGTCACCCGAGCCTGGGGATTGCCAAAACTCAACCAGGAGGCCGACCGGCTCACCGAGTTCGTCTATCTGGCGCACCGTTATCCGCAAGCCCGGCTGGTGTTTTCCGGCGGCTCGGGGGCACTCTCGGATAGCGGGAATCTCAGCGAGGCACCGGTAGCCCGCGACATCCTCAACCGTCTGGGCCTTCCCCCGGAACGGGTGCTGTTCGAGGGACAATCACGCAACACCTACGAAAACGTCCTGTTCAGCCACCAGATGATCCGGCCCCAGCCGGGAGACACCTGGCTTGTGATCAATTCGGCGGCGCTGATGCCCCGCACCATCGGGATCTTCCGCCAGGCCGGCTGGCCGGTGTTGCCCTACCCCGTCGCCTTTCGCATCGGTCAGGATACCGCCCTGTTTTTTTCGCTGGATCTCGCCAACACCCTGTTTCGCCTCGACGCCGCAATCCATGAATGGATCGGCCTGACGGCCTACTGGCTGATGGATCGTACCAGTCAGTGGTTTCCCGGGCCCTGAGTTCGCCATCACCTATACTTCCAGAAATCCGCAACCCGCAAAGAAGCCAGAGAAAGCCAAGATGAACACGGAATCCTTAAAAGAAGCGATTAAACAGGAATTGCCGGAATTCCTCCGGACGGATCCGGGATTTCGCGATTATATTCTGGAATTGACGCGCCGGGAGTATGCCGGGCGAGCGGAAATCCAAGACCGGTTTTACGAGATTCTCGGCGAGTTGCGCCGGGATCGCGAGGCGCAGACCCTTAAGTGGCAAGAACAGAAGCGCGAAACCAAGATTTACCAGGAGGAGCAAAGCCGCAAATGGGACGAACAAAATCTTAGGTGGGACGAACAAAACCGTAAGTGGGACGAGCAAAAACACGAATCCAAGGTCTATCAAGAGGCGCAAAACCGTAAGTGGGACGAGCAAAAACACGAGTCCAAGGTCTATCAAGAGGAGCAAAACCGTAAGTGGGAGTCCAATCAGGCAGAATTGCTACGTATCCACGAAGAGATCATGGCCCAGGCGAAAAAACACGAACGTGGCATCGGTGCTTTGGGATCACGCTGGGGCCTGCAATCCGAAAAGGCATTCCGTGACGCCCTGGCGGGCATTCTGGAAGAGAATTTTGGGGTGGAGATCGTCAACGTCAATGACTATGATGATCAGGGCGTCGTGTTCGGACGGCCCGATCAGGTGGAACTCGACGTGATTATCCGGAATGGTCTCTTGCTGATCTGTGAATTAAAGTCCTCGATCGACAAGGCTGGCATGTACATCTTCGAACGCAAGGCGCGGTTTTACGAGAATCGGCACCAGCGCACCGCGAACCGTCTAATTGTCATCTCGCCGATGATCGATGCCCGGGCCCGCAAGGTCGCAAAACAACTGGGGATCGAGACCTACGGCGATTCGCTGGATGTCGAGACCTTGTGAGGTGTTCGCAATTTTTTCGGCCTCTACCCCTCGCCGTAATAGGCGAGATACCACGCCACAAACCGGGCAACCCCCACTTCCACGGGGGTATCCGGCTGGTAATCGACCGCTGCGACCAGATTCTCGACATTGGCGAAGGTATCCGGCACGTCACCCGGCTGGAGCGGCAGGAAATGCTTTTCGGCACGGCGGCCAAGACACTCCTCTAACAACTCGATGTAGCGCAGCAGCTCGACCGGGCGGTGACTGCCGATGTTGTAAAGCCGGTGGGGAGCGGTGCTGCTGGCCGCGTCCGGGGTATCGCCCGACCACTCGGGATTGGCCTCTGGGAGATGATCCAACACCCGGATGACGCCCTCGACAATATCGTCGATGTAGGTGAAATCCCGGCGGTGATGGCCATGATTGAAGACCTCGATGGGCTCGCCAGCCAGGATCGCCCGGGTAAACTTGAAAAGCGCCATATCGGGACGCCCCCAGGGGCCGTAGACGGTAAAAAAACGCAGCCCGGTGGCCGGCAGACGGTAGAGATGGCTGTAAGTATGAGCCATCAATTCATTGGCCTTCTTGGTGGCGGCGTAGAGGCTCAGGGGATGATCCACATTGTCGTGTACCGAAAAGGGCAGACGGGTGTTGGCACCATAGACCGAACTTGAGGAGGCGTAGACCAGATGTTCGACCCCCTGGTGGCGGCAGCCTTCAAGGATATTGGCAAAGCCCACCAGATTGGTATCGACGTAGGCCATGGGGTTTTCGATGGAATACCGCACCCCGGCCTGGGCTGCCAGATTGACCACGCGCTCGGGACGATAGCGCTCAAAGGCCGTCTGAACCCCGGCACGATCCTGAATATCCAGCCGCAGATCGGTAAAACCCGGCAGGGTCTGGGTGCGGGCCAGCCGGGCTTGCTTGAGGGTGACATCGTAGTAATCGTTGAGGGAATCGACCCCAATGACCTCGTCACCACGCGCCAGGAGACGAAGCGACAGATTAGAGCCAATAAAACCGGCGGCACCGGTGACTAAAACACGCATAAATTATAAAGACTCGGGCAGGTAAACAGGGACGGTTGGAGAGCTACAGCCGGCCGTCGGATTGATCCTTCGGCAGCAGGTGTTTGACATCATAAAGAATCGCGCCGGGTTTGCCGAAACGGCGCAGACCCTCGGCCCCCAGCGTGGCAAATTGATGATGGGCCACCGCGACGATGATGGCGTCATAGGCCGCCACTGCGGGCTCATGGATCAGCGCAATACCATGGGCCTGGCGGGCCTCCTCGGGGTTGGCCCAGGGATCCTGGACATCCACCGCAAAACCATATTCCTGCAATTCATGAAGAATATCGACCACCCGGGTATTGCGCAGATCCGGGCAGTTTTCCTTGAAGGTCAGGCCGAGAATCAGCACACGCGCGTTCTGGCAATTCATCCGGCGGCACATCATGAGCTTGATGACCTGATTGGCTATATAGGCCCCCATGCGGTCGTTGAGGCGGCGCCCGGCCAGGATCACCTCGGGGTGATAACCGATGGCCTGGGCCTTGTGGGTAAGATAGTAAGGATCGACGCCAATGCAGTGCCCGCCCACCAGGCCTGGCCGGAAGGGCAGAAAATTCCATTTGGTGCCGGCCGCCTCCAGCACCTCGCCGGTATCAATCCCGAGCCGGTTGAAGATCAGCGAAAGTTCGTTGATCAGGGCAATATTGAGATCCCGTTGGGTGTTTTCGATCACCTTGGCGGCCTCGGCCACCCGGATGCTGCTGGCCTTGTGGGTGCCGGCGGTGATGATCCGCCGGTACAGGGCATCGACCCGCTCGGCGACCTCGGGGGTGGAACCCGAGGTGACCTTGCGAATCGTGGCCAGCCGATGTTCCCGATCTCCCGGGTTGATACGCTCGGGGCTGTAGCCAGCAAAAAAGTCGCGGTTGAAGGTCAGCCCCGAGAGTTTTTCGATGATGGGTAGGCAGACCTCTTCGGTACAGCCCGGATAGACAGTGGATTCGTAAATCACCACGCCACCTTGCCCAATCACCCGGCCTACGGTGGCGCTGGCGGATTCCAGGGGCCGCAGATCCGGTTGTTTGTAATCGTTGATGGGGGTTGGCACGGTGACGATCAGAAAATCGCACCCCGCCAGGCGCTGCTCGTTGTCGCAAAGTTCTAGCAGATGGGCCGTAGCAAATTCTTCGGAGTCCACCTCCAGCGAGCGATCCCGGCCTTGGCGCAACTCGGCCACGCGATGGCTATCAATATCGTAGCCCAGGGTGGGAAAATGCCGTCCGAAGGCCACCGCCAGCGGCAACCCGACATAGCCGAGGCCAATGATACCAAGGCGAGGGGAGGGGAATTCGGACATGACGCACTCCGGGGCCGGGTAAGGGGTAGACGCGGTATTGTAGCGGTCAGAGCCGGTTCCAAGCCAGACCGGCATCACCTCCTCAGCCATTCCAGGATGTCACACCACCCCGGCCTAAAGGCCGGAGCAAGGCCCGTAAGGGCTAATGGGAGTAAAAAATGTCGGTATTCGTTTTGGATAAAAGGCAAAGGCTACTCATGCCATGCACTGAGAAGCTACTGAAGCGGATCAAAGCCCAGGCTAAGGCACCACTGAAGGATGCCACTGCTGTCAACATAACCCGATGGGCCTTGTTCATTGCACTGAAGGCGACAGGTTTTCCGGTTACCACAGGCTCGGGAGGCCTTACGAAGTTCAATAGGTCAAAGCTGGGTATTCCAAAAGCCCACGCGTTGGACGCCGCGTGTGTGGGTATAACCCATAAAATTGAGGACTGGAACCAAGCAACCCTTGGAATCAAAGCAACAGGCCGTGGCAGTTACCAACGGACAAGATTGGATGCCCATGGTTTCCCACGTGGCTACTTGACGCGATCCAAGCGGATTAAAGGCTTTCAAACTGGCGACATGGTCAGGGCTCATGTCGAGAAGGGTCAGAAAGTAGGTGTGCATGTTGGCCGTGTGGCGGTTCGTGCCACGGGTAGTTTCAATATTCAAACCACACAAGATTTAGTTCAGGGCATTTCTTATCGTCTTTGCAAAGCTATTCAGCGGGCCAATGGTTACGGCTATTCGCATATCCTCGCCCTAAAGGGCGGGGGCGGGGTTTCAGGAGTTTTATGATGACCCTGTCACCAGGCGTCGCCTCCGAGGTGCCCTTGCTGCTTATTGGCCGGGCGTTGCGGGCTTTTGTCGATGGCTATGTCGCCGTACTGCTCCCGGCCTATCTGCTGGCATTGGGGTTCGATACCTGGATGGTGGGTTTTTTAAGCACCATGACCCTGCTCGGATCGGCGCTCGCCACCCTGACAGTGGGTGCCTGGGGTCACCGTTTTCACCAGCACCACCTGTTGCTGGCCGCTGCCTTGCTGATGACGATAACCGGGCTGGCCTTTGCGGGGGTCTCGGGGTTCTGGCCTCTGGTATTGATCGCCTTCGCGGGGACGCTCAACCCCAGCGCCGGGGATGTCAGCGTCTTCCTGCCGCTGGAACATGCGAGGCTCGCCGAGGCAGCACAGGGCGAAGCGCGCACCACACTCTTCGCCCGCTATAGTCTGACAGGCACCCTGTGCGCCGCAGTGGGCGCATTGGCCGCTGCCCTGCCGGATGAGTTGGCCGGGCTCGGGATCGGCATCGACCGGCTGACTGCCCTGCGGCTCATGTTCCTCGCTTACGGCCTGGTAGGTTTTACGGTATGGCTGCTCTACCGGGCATTGCCTGAGCCTGTGCCCCATACCCTGACACCGCCTCCCGCCCCCCTGGGGCCATCGAGGGGCGTGGTTTTGAGGCTCGCGGCCCTGTTTGCCCTGGACGCCTTCGCCGGGGGGCTGGTGGTCAATGCGTTGCTGGCTTTGTGGCTGTTCGAGCGCTTTGGCCTGTCGCTGGCCGCCGCTGGTGCCTTTTTCTTCTGGTCTGGGCTGCTCACCGCCGCTTCGCAACTCGCAGCCCCCTGGGTGGCCAGACGCATTGGCCTGGTCAACACCATGGTTTTTACCCACATTCCGGCCAATCTCTGCCTGATCCTCGCAGCACTCGCCCCGGATCTCACTTCCGCGATGGTCTTGCTACTGTTGCGGGCACTGCTCTCGCAGATGGACGTGCCGACCCGCAGCGCCTTGGTCATGGCGGTGGTGACACCCGCCGAACGGGCCGCTGCCGCGAGTTTTACGGCGGTACCCCGCAGTCTGGCCGCCGCCCTCAGCCCCTCGCTGGGCGGCGCGCTCCTGGCTACCGGCTGGCTAGCCTTGCCCCTGGTGGCCTGCGGGCTATTGAAGATCACCTACGACCTGGCGCTCTGGTTCGCCTTTCGCCGGCTTTGACTCCGGGCGGGTGGCAACCCAGGCTTGGCAAAGTGCGCTAGGATGGTGCCCGGCAACTCGTTTTTCATTCAGCCATCACCAGGATTTGACAGGCCATGCCGAGTACTCAAGACATTTCATCCTGGGTTCACACCCATGTATTTGACGAAGGCAACCTGGCGGCCGAAAGGGGCACACGATGGGTCATGCTCATCACGGCGGTGATGATGGTGATCGAAATCATC
>JBAXSA010000095.1:0-9534 GCA_037130945.1 Pseudomonadota bacterium
AGGATCGCACTGATCGCATACCCTGGCTAGAAGAAGCCGGCCGGCAGCTCCTGTTCATCCGCCCGCGCCGCTTTGGCAAGAGCCTGCTGCTGTCAATGCTGGAGCATTACTATGACCTGAACCGCGCCGGAGACTTCGACGCCCTGTTCGGCGGGCTAGCGATTGGCCGGAATCCCACCCCGCTTCACAACCAATACTTCGTGATGAAGTGGGATTTTTCTCTGATCAAGGCCCAGGGAGAGGTTCGGGAGATCGAAGCGGCGATTCATCGGCATATTAACGACCGGATCATCAATTTCACCGGCTATTATGCCAAACGACTGGAAAGCCGCGCCGTGATTGATCCGAATAATGCCATTTCTTCTTGGGAATCGGTGTTGTCCGCAGTATCCGCAACGCCCCACAAACTCTACCTGCTGATCGACGAATACGACAACTTCGCCAATGAAGTGCTGATGACACGGCAGGGGCCAGGACATTACGAGGCCCTGCTGCATGGCGAGGGATTGCTCAAGACCGTCTTCAAGGCTGTGAAGGCGGGGGCAGGCGGGATGGGTCTTGATCGCGTGTTTATCACCGGGGTTTCTCCAGTCGTCATGAGCGACATGACCAGCGGCTATAACGTCGCCGAGAATATCTACCTGGAAGCCGTCTTCAATGATCTGTGCGGCTTCACCGAGGCCGAGATTGAGGCCGTGCTGACGCGCATGACCGAGCCGGGCGTGGCCTGGCCGGCGACGGAGGCACTCGACACGATGCGAACATTTTACAACGGCTACCGCTTTAGCGAAGAGGCCGGAGAGAGCATCTACAATCCAACACTCAGCCTGTATTTCCTGAAGTATCTGCAAAACCACGGATGCTACCCCCGCCAGATCCTCGACGATAATCTAGCAATGGATCGCAACAAGCTGGAATACATCTCGCGTCTGCCCCACGGCGAGGCAGTGCTGATCGGAGCCCTGAGTAGCAACACGGCGCTCACCATTCCGCAACTCGCACGGCGCTTTGGTGTCCAGGACATGCTGAAGCCGGTCAAGGATCAGGCCTTCATGGTGTCCCTGCTGTATTACTTCGGGGTGGTTACCCTGGCGGGTTCGACGCCGTATCAGGAATGTGTGTTGAAGGTTCCCAACCTGGTCGCAAAATCCCTCTATGTCGAGCAATTACAGGACTTGTGGTTGCCCGAGTACGAGGATCGGGAAAGCCTGTACCGGATCAGCAAGCAATTTTGCCAGCATGGTGATATTCAGCCACTCTGCGACTTCATCGAGACTCGCTATTTTCAGGTACTGTCGAACCGGGATTACCGCTGGAGCAACGAGCTGCTGGTCAAGATGGCCTTTCTGACCCTACTTTTCAACGACCGCATCTACATGATGGTCTCGGAGATCGAGACTGGCCACGGTTATGTGGATTTGAGCCTGATTGTACGTCCCGACATGCGCCACGCTCAGGCTCTGGATCTGGTACTAGAGTTCAAATATCTGGGTCTTGATGCGCTAGGCATGAGCGGGAAAACACTACGCGAGACGAATCGCGATGACCTGGCCGCGCTCCCCGTGGTGGTGGCGAAACTCGACGAGGCTGATGATCAGGCCCGGCGCTACAGCACGACCCTGGCTGATCGCTATGGATTCCGCGATCTTCGCGCCTTTTCGGTGGTCTCCCTGGGCCTGGAACGTCTGGTGTGGCGGGTCGTGGAGAATGTGACAGCGACGACCCTCGACGAGGCCGAGGCCCTGTGAATCTCTCCAGCCCTTTTATCCTGAGACCTGTGGCGACATCATTGCTGATGATCGCCATCCTACTGACCGGTGCCCTGGGTTATCACCTGTTGCCGCTGTCGGCCCTGCCGCAGGTGGACTATCCGACCCTTCAGGTGGTCACGCTTTACCCTGGTGCCAGCCCGGAGGTGACGACCTCCTCGATCACCGCGCCGCTCGAACGCCAGTTCGGTCAGATTCCGGGGTTGACCCAGCTCTCGTCGAGCAGCTCGGGCGGGGCCTCGGTGATTACCCTGCAATTTGACCTGGAACTCACCCTCGAGGTGGCCGAACAATCGGTTCAGGCTGCTATCAACGCCGCCTCTAATCTGCTCCCGGCGGATCTCCCGGCACCGCCCATCTACAGCAAGGTCAACCCGGCCGACATGCCGATCCTGACTTTGGCGGTGATGGCTCAAACCCTGCCGCTGTGGCGGGTGCAGGATCTGGTCGAGACCCGTCTGGCGCAGAAGATCTCCCAGTTGCCGGGGGTGGGGCTCGTCAGTCTGGCTGGCGGCCAGCGTCCGGCGGTGCGCGTCCAGGCCAATCCCAAGGCCCTGGCGGCGCTGGGGCTGAGTCTTGAGGATGTCCGCACCGCGATCACCAACGCCAACGTCAACCAGCCCAAGGGCAGTTTTGACGGGCCAGCCCGTGCCTCGACGATTGACGCCAACGACCAGCTCAAATCGGCCGAGGATTACCGGCACCTGGTACTCACCTATAAAAACGGTCGCCCGGTGCGTCTGGTGGAAGTTGCCGACGTGGTCGAAACCGTTGAAAACGCACGGCTCGCCGCCTGGGCCGATACCCGAGCAGCGGTGATCGTCAACATCCAGCGCCAGCCAGGTGCCAATGTTATCGAGGTGGTGGATCGCATCAAACAACTGTTGCCAAGGTTACAAGAATCCCTGCCTGGCGCGCTGGAGATTCGCCTGCTCACCGACCGTACCATCACCATTCGTGCCTCGATCGAAGCCGTGCGTTTTGAATTGATTCTCGCCGTGGCCCTGGTGGTGATGGTGATCTTCCTGTTTTTGCGGAACCTCCGCGCCACCCTGATTCCGAGCGTCGCCGTGCCCCTGTCCCTGATCGGCACCTTTGGGGTGATGTATCTCGCGGGATTCAGCCTGAACAACCTGAGTTTGATGGCGTTGACCATCGGCACCGGGTTTGTGGTCGATGACGCCATTGTTGTCATCGAAAACATCACCCGCTACCTGGAGCAGGGCGACCCCCCCCTGGAGGCGGCGTTCAAGGGAGCCCAACAGATTGGCTTTACCATCCTGTCCCTGACGATTTCGCTGATCGCGGTGTTGATTCCACTGCTCTTCATGGGTGACGTGGTCGGCCGGTTGTTCCGTGAGTTTGCCATCACCCTGGCGGTGGCCATCCTGATCTCGGGGGGGGTGTCGCTAACCCTGACGCCGATGATGTGTGCTCGCCTGCTGCGCCACATCCCGGAGGCCGAGCAGGGGCGTTTTTACCATCTCAGCGGACGCTGGCTTTCGGCGCTGATCGCGGGCTATGGTCGTTGGTTGACCTGGGTGCTGGAACACCAGGGAGCGACACTGATCCTGGCCCTGGCGACCCTGGTGCTGACCGGGGTGTTATATCTGACGGCACCCAAGGGTTTTTTCCCCGTCCAGGACACTGGGGTGATTTTGGGGATCTCCGAGGCTCCCCAGACCATCGCCTTCGCCGCCATGGCCGAGCGTCAACAGGCGATTGCCAAAATAGTGCTGGCGGATCCGGCGGTGGCCAGTCTGTCGTCGTTCATTGGCATCGATGGCGTCAACACCACCCTCAACAGCGGGCGCCTACTGATTAACCTAAAACCCCTGACCGGGCGCGCCGGGGTATCTGCCGTGGATGTTATCAAGCGCCTGCAGCCGCCACTGGCCAGGGTGCCGGGTATTAGCCTCTACCTGCAACCGGTGCAGGACTTGACCCTCGAAGACCGGATCAGCCGTACCCAGTATCAGTTTACCCTGGAAAACGCCGATGCCCAGGCTCTGGCCACGACGGCACCGAAGCTGCTCGAACGGCTGCGCCAACGGCCCGAACTGAGCGATGTAGCAAGTGACCAGCAGACTCTGGGACTGCAAGCCCATCTGGACATCGACCGCGACACGGCGGGGCGTCTCGGGGTGACGATGGCGGCGATCGACAACAGCCTTTACAACGCTTTTGGTCAACGGCTGATCTCGACCATCTTCAGCCAGTCCAACCAATACCGCGTCGTGCTGGAAGTCAAGCCGGAGTTTCAACAGGGGCCGGCCGCGCTCGATGCCCTCTATGTGCCATCCGCCAGCGGCCAACTGGTGCGGATGAGCAGCCTCGCCCGGGTCGTCGAGCAAACCGCGCCCTTGGCCATCAACCACCTCGGCCAATTTCCAGCCGTGACCCTGTCTTTTAACCTGGCCCCGGGTGCCGCACTGGATGCTGCGGTAACGGCCATCCGTGCCACCCTTGCGGAGATGGAACTCCCAGCCAGTTTTCAGCTCCGTTTTCAGGGCGCGGCACGGGCTTTTCAGGCCTCGCTCGGCAATACCCTGTGGCTGATCCTGGCGGCTGTTGTGACGCTCTATATCGTCCTCGGGGTGCTGTACGAGAGCGCCATTCACCCGGTTACGATTCTCTCCACCCTGCCCTCCGCAGGTCTCGGTGCCTTGCTGGCGCTACGCCTGTCGGGAAACGAGCTGGGAATTGTGGCAATCATCGGCATTGTTCTGTTGATTGGCATTGTCAAGAAAAACGCCATCCTGATGATTGATTTTGCCCTGGATGCCCAGCGCAACCAGGGTCAATCGCCCCGCGAGGCAATCTATCAGGCCTGTCTGTTGCGCTTCCGGCCGATTCTCATGACCACCCTCGCAGCCCTGTTGGCGGCCTTGCCCCTGTGGCTAGGTAGCGGCATGGGCGCGGAACTCCGCCAGCCGCTCGGCATCACCCTGATTGGCGGCTTGCTGGCCAGTCAGCTACTGACCCTCTTCACCACCCCCGTGATCTATCTGGCCTTCGACCGGCTGGCGAGCCGACAAACGGGTACCGCCCGTCACTAACCAGGGATGTGGATAGCCTCACCATCACTCATCGTTACAATTGACTAAACCCAAAATATGACCGACTTACTCAAAACCTACCGTGCTCTCTCCGAGGACGACCGCAAACTGGTATTGCTCAGTGCCGCCTATGGCGAACCCGTGATGCAAACCCATTTCAAAAATTTGCTGATGGAGCTTGGCTGGCGCAATGAGAAGGGGCGCGTGCTTTACCAGTATTTCGACGGTACGGCACGCTCCCGGCTGGTTCGTGCCGGGGTTTGGGTGGAGGAGAACGGATTGTTCCGCTGCCATGCCGATCTGGTCGTACCCCTCTGCCGCGAGGCCCAGGAAGAGGGGTTTTTGGTTCCCGTCATCGCCGCGATTCAAAAAAAGCTACCGTACCGGCAGAAAGAATGGCCATCGGAGGAAGCAGATCGCCGCCTTCATCGCGATTTGCGCTTCGCAGCGCTGCAAAACGACGAGTCTGTGGTGTTTCGGATACTGGGCTATTCCCAACCGGATTTCATTAGTGTCAACCTGACATTTGCCCGCGACTTGATCAGCGCCTACGGCAACGCCCTGGATCAGGCCTCGAACCAGCTCCAGTTCCTGGCCCTGTCACCGATCCTGACCCACGGCGAGCGAACCCTTGAAGACGAACGAATCCGCTACGACCGCTTCGAGGCGGTGTTCGGGGCCATACCGGAGTCACACCGCAACGTCCTTTACAGTCTGGCGGCGCGACGCCTGTTTCGTGGCCATTTTGCCGCAGCAGAGGCCATCTTGCCCCATGAGGCCAAGGAGTATTACGCAGATGCCCTGCGCACGGTGTTTTTCTTCCTGCGCGGCGAGGATGCCGCCGCTCTTCCAACTCTGGAACAGGCGCTTCGCGAGTCCAAAAAGGCCTCTGGCAAACGAACCCTTCACTTCTCCGGGCTACCCGGCGTTTTACATCTTCTCCTGTTGATGCGCGAAGATTCACCGCAGGCCAGGAAGCTACTGGAACAGCAACTGGTCGCGATTCACAAACCCATCCAGCCGGATAGCGACTACGATCCGATCTTTCTCCTGATTGAAAAAACCTGGCAGGTTTTGCAGGGCGCCCTCTCTTTCGACCCTCGCGATTCGTACTTTGTCTTCAAGTCGCACCACAACCCCTGGTTAGTGCTATTCCAGGGACTTTGCCTGCACTGGCTGGGTGCCGCCCCCGAGGGTACCCACCGGCAGTGTCTGCGTGATTTCCAGAGACAGGCCGCCCAGGGCGGCTATCTCTGGTACGCCCGCGAGGCCGCCTTACTCTTGCAAGCCTGGGGCGACAAGGGCGATTACCGTGCTGACATAGCCGCCCTCAACTGTAAGCCTCTGACGGATCTGCGACGGCCCGAGGCGGACTGGGAACGAACCCTGCGGGTGTTGCGCGAGATCGCTACCCCGGTCTTGGCCAGCGGATCCGGCAAGCCCGTCGTCGAGTCCGAGCTGCGCATGGCATGGAACATCGTGATTTTTGACAAGACGGGTCAGGCCCATCTCGAACCCCGCGAGCAGAAACGCAGGAAGAGTGGCTGGGGCAGGGGCCGTCCGGTGGCCCTCAAGCGTTTACGCGATGAACTGGCATCCTTCGAGCATCTGACCGCCGAGGATCGATCCATCTGCGCCAGCATCCGGGGGGAACAGGTGGGCTGGGGCTGGGGTGGTTCGAAGACCGAATACCAGCTCGATCCCCTCACTTCCCTGCGCGCCGCAGTAGGGAATCCGCGATTGTTTTTGGCCGGACAGCCGGTGACCCTGATCCAGGATCACCCCCGCCTGCTGGTCACACGAGAGAAAAACAACATCCGCATCCTGCTGCACCCGCCAGTGGATGAGAACCAGGAATACCGGCTCATCCAGGAGGGAAACCGGTTGCGGTTCTTCGAGTTCACCCCTCAGCATCACCGGGTCGGTGCCCTGCTGAGTGCCAAGGGACTCCTGGTGCCCAAGGAGGCCGAGACGCGGGTGCTGGAGACCATCGCCGCCATCGCTCCGCTCATCACCGTCCATTCCGAGATCGGCGGCGACGCGGGTGGCGATGTGGAGAAGGTCACGGCCGACGCCCGTCTCTACCTCCAGCTCCAGCCCCTGGGAGAGGGACTACGAATCACCTGCCTGGTCAAGCCGCTGGGCGACCAGGGGCCGCAGGCCAGCCCTGGCGAGGGCGCGGCCTCGATCTTCAGCGAGATTGGCGGCAAGCGCCTGCACGCCCGGCGCGACCTCAAGGCCGAGCGGGTGGCCACGGCGCGCCTCTTCGCCATCTGTCCGGCGCTGGATCCGGAGGCCTGGGACTGGCCCCTGGATGACCCCCTGATCGCCCTCGAAACCCTGGAAAACCTGCGATCACTCGGCGACGATCTGGTGCTCGAATGGCCTCAGGGCAAGGCCGTGCGCCTTGCCCGGCATGAGGGCCTCAAGGCGTTTCAGGTACGGGTGGGCGGCCAGCAGGACTGGTTCGCCGTGTCGGGCGATCTGACCCTGGACGATGGACGGGTGCTGGACATGGCGCGGCTTATCGAACTCCTGGGCCTGTCAGCAGGCCGATTTGTCCGGATTGGCGAGGATGAATATCTCGGTCTGAGCCAGGAACTCTACCGGCGTTTGCAGGCCATCCGCGCCGTCCAGGATCGCGGGCGCGTCCACTCACTCGCCACAGGCCTGCTGGACGAGGCCCTCGAAGGGCTCGATGTCAAGACCGACAAGGCCTGGAAGGCGCAAAAACAGCGCCTGGCCGAGGCGAGCAATCTGACACCGGAACTCCCCTCGACGCTGCAAGCCGAACTGCGTGAATACCAGCTCGAGGGTTTTAAGTGGCTGGCCCGTCTTGCCCATTGGGGGGCCGGGGCCTGCCTCGCCGACGACATGGGACTCGGCAAGACCGTCCAGGCGCTCGCCCTGCTTCTGACTCGCGCCGCCGGCGGGCCGGCCCTAGTGCTGGCCCCGACCTCGGTCTGCGCCAACTGGATCAACGAGGCCGCCCGTTTCGCGCCCACCCTCAACACCCAAACCTTTGGTTCTGGCGACCGGGCCGCCCAACTCGCCGCCCTCGGGCCATTCGACCTTCTGGTGTGTAGCTACGGCCTGCTCCAGTCCGAGGCCGAGGCCCTGGCGGGCGTCTCCTGGCACACCCTGATCGCCGACGAGGCCCAGGCCTTCAAAAACACCCAGACCAAGCGTTCTAAGGCGGTCATGGATCTGCAAGGGGCCTTTCGTATGATTACCACGGGCACCCCCATCGAAAACCACCTGGGCGAGCTGTGGAATCTTTTTCGCTTCATCAACCCTGGGCTGCTCGGCAGTCTGGAACACTTCAACAACCGCTTCGCCAATCCCATCGAACAACGCCAGGACAAGGACGCCCGCCACCAGTTGAAACGCCTGATTCGCCCCTTCATCCTGCGCCGCCTGAAGCGTGACGTACTTGCCGAACTGCCTGAACGCACTGAAATCACGATTCACGTCGAACTAAGTAACGAGGAACGTGTGTTTTATGAGGCCTTGCGTCGTACCGCCCTGGAACGTATCGCCAACGCGGCAGGGCCAGGGGGGGGCGATCCCCGCTTCCAGATCCTCGCCGAAATCATGCGGCTACGCCGTGCCTGTTGTAATCCCAAATTGGTGATACCGGAAAGCCCTGTGGGCAGCGCCAAATTGCAGGCCTTTACCGAGATCGTCGAGGAGCTGCGCGACAATCACCACAAGGCTCTGGTGTTTAGCCAGTTTGTCGGTCACTTGGCCCTGATCCGCGAATGGCTCGACGGCCAGCGCATTGCCTACCAGTATCTGGACGGCTCCACCCCCACTAAAAAACGCCAGGAGGCGGTCAACGCCTTTCAGTCCGGTCAGGGCGATCTCTTTCTGATTAGCCTTAAGGCTGGCGGAGCAGGACTGAATCTCACCGCCGCCGATTATGTCATCCACCTCGATCCCTGGTGGAACCCGGCGGTCGAGGATCAGGCCTCGGATCGCGCCCATCGGATTGGCCAGCAACGGCCGGTGACGATTTACCGTCTGGTGGCCCGCGATACCATCGAAGATCGCATCATCGACCTGCACCGTCATAAGCGCGATCTGGCCGATTCCCTGCTGGAAGGAGCCGAGATCAGCGCCCGGCTGGGGGTGGAGGAGATGATGGCGCTGTTGCGGGAGGTCTGACCCGCCTCTCAGGCAGCGATTCAGAGCGTCGCTAGATCTTATCGCGGTGATCCGGCGCTGGCGGCCCAAAGATGACAGCAATTTTTGCCCGCCTCCTTGGCCTGATACATGGCCTCGTCGGCATGGCGGAGCAGAATGCCAGGCTCCGCGTCGTCGTGTGGGTAAAGGGTCACGCCAATACTGGCCGATACCGCAACCGGAACCGGAAATGACTGATTTTTGATGATTATCGGCGTCCGGATATTGGCCAAAATCCGCTCCAGGATGTCGAAGCACTCGGTGTCCTGCTCCAGATCACTCAACAAGAGTACAAATTCGTCGCCACCCATACGGGCCAGGGTGTCACCCGCCCGCAGCAGGGTTTGTAGCCGGCAGGTCATCTCCACCAGTAGTTGATCGCCGGCGTCATGGCCCAACTGGTCGTTGACCGGCTTAAAGGCGTCCAGATCAAAATAACACACCGCGAGGAACCGCCCCGAGCGTTTGGCATGGGCCAGCGCCTGACTCAGGCGATCCACCAGCAGGCGGCGATTGGGAAC
>JBAXSA010000096.1:0-9511 GCA_037130945.1 Pseudomonadota bacterium
GGCCGCTTCTTTTCCCGTTGCGCATCCGCCCGTCCAGTGTTACGATCTTCACATCGGCAGAACTGTTGCTCGTCACTTCGGTAATGCCACCGTCATTCCTGCCCCGTGCGCCTAGTAAGCCACGGGGTTTCTTTTTCCTCCCCGCGAGCCGAGAAAGATTCATGTTGCGCCGTGGTGCACGTTGTGCTACATTGGGCACCATGAATGAACAAGAACTACTGCCGACCTTCCATCCGTCCGAGCAGGACATGGTAAACATGGCCCTTGCGCAACCGCTTGAACGAAAGATCGAACGGGCGATTATGCTGCTGAAACATTGGGAACCGGACGCGCTGAAACTTGACCCGCGTGGCTATTGGGTTGCGGACTCGTTCGGCAAGGACAGCGATTGCATCGTGGAGCTTACGAAGATGGCTGGCGTTGCGCACCACTGCGAGCACAATTTGACGACGATTGACCCGCCTGAGTTGATTTGGTACGGCAAGCGGACTAGGCCGGGGACGCATATCAACAAGCCGAAGGTGCCGTTGCTGAAAATGCTGTGGAGTGTTCCGATGGGCCCGCCTAACAGGTATTCGAGATGGTGCTGCGCAAAATACAAAGAGGGCAGCAAGGAAACCAAAGGCATCTATGCGCGGGTTATCGGAATCAGGATTGAAGAATCCGTGAACCGCTCAAAGCTATGGAGCGAGTTTGTGCAGCGCAGGGAAAACGACGGCTTTTATATTTGCCCGGTCGCCTACTGGACGGAGGCTGACGTTTGGGCGTTTCACGAATTGCGCGGGTTAGATCACTGCCCGCTATACGACGAAAAAGACATAGACACCGGCAAGCGTGTGTTCCATCGTCTCGGATGTATCGGGTGCCCATACGGAAACCGAGAGCGCGATTTTATCCGATGGCCGAAATACAAATTGATGTGGCAGCGGTCTTTTCAAAAGCTGTTTGAGAAATGGCAGGGAGTTCCGAACCGATACGGCAAGCCGCGCTCGTTTGAACAGAATAAAACGTGGCAAGGGTATTTGGCGTGGTGGATGGAAGAAAAATGCGACGGCCCGGCCTGCCAAGGCGCGGAGTTATTTTCAAAGCACGAACTGGGGGACGAGAATGCAAACGACGAATAAGAAAGGCACCATGAAAGCAACAGACCTACCCGCGACGGGCCGCACTCGTCCGCGCATGAGTGAGCGTATTAACCTGCGACTGCCTACTCCCATGAGGTGGCAATTGCACGACATGGCGTACAAACGGCAGATCACGATTGCTGACGTGGTGCGGGAGATCATCCAACGAGCGATAAAGGGGGAGCGATGAACGAGCGAACGAAACTACTGCCGTGTCCGTTTTGCGGACATGCCAAGGCTCACGTCGGAATGCATCCTGCACCGTTGGGCGCATGGTCGTATTCCGTGCAGTGCGGATGGTGTAGAGGATCGGGCGGCGTATGGATTGAGCAACCCGACGCAATCGCCGCATGGAACCGCCGCGAACCCGTCGACAAGGAGGCCGCGATGAAGGCTTGCAAAGGGAAGGGGGAGGCGTGAATGAATCAATCAGAGTTCTTGACCTGTTCAGCGGTATCGGCGGATTTGCCATGGCCGCAGAGATCGCCAACGCTATGGCCGACGCCGATCAGTCAGGATGCGAAGCAATCAGGCCATGCTCCGAGCGGGACAGGGCAGGCGATGAAACTATCTTTCGCTGTTCACGATTCACCGCCATCGCACACTCCGAGATCGAACCCTTCGCCTGCGCCGTGTATCACCGCCACTTTCCCGATTCGGTCTGCTTTGGAGCCGTCCAGAATGTTACACGCGATGCGCTCCTTGAGCGATGCGGTTTTCTCCCGGATGTTGTCTGCGGCGGATTTCCCTGTCAACCGCACAGTTGCGCCGGGAAGCGACTCGCCAGCGAAGACGAGCGCGACTTGTGGGGAGAGTGTCGGCGTGTGCTTGGCGACATACGACCCCGATTCGCACTCTTTGAAAACGTCGCAGGCTTGCTTACTTCTGAGCGAGGGCGATTCTTCAACCGAGTCCTTAGCGACCTGGCCGCGCTTCGGTACGCTTGTCAATGGCAGGTTGTACCAGCAAGCTCCGTTGGAGCCCCGCACAGGCGGGATCGGGTCTGGTTGCTCTGCTGGGATGAGTTGGCTAACTCCGAGCAGCAACGAGGATGCAGCCGGGACAGTCAACGGCAAGATGCAAACCATGTTGAGCCATCAAGTGCAGGGTCGCTTCTCTGGCCAGCCCTCGCCGGACAGTGGCCCAGCCGACCGGGCGAGCCGCAGCACGGATGGGAGCCGCCAAGAGTTGTGGGCAACTCCATGCCAGCGGGATCATCACCCGAACGGAGAGATGCAGGGGAGCAAGACGGACTTGGGAAATCAAGTTCAATGGCCGACACCAATGGGGGGCGCGTACACGGAAGCGAGTCACGGTGCGTTGAGCGGGGATTACAAGACTGCGATGAAGGAGAAAGGAGTAACCGGCAAGCTGAATCCTCACTGGGTCTTCTGCCTGATGGGATACCCGCCGCTGTGGGCGGAGCTTGGCCGGAAGTTCACAACCGCGTCTCGCAACTCAAAGCCGCCGGCAACGCAATCGTGCCAGAAGTAGCGGCAATTTTCATGATGGCGATTCTACGGGCAGCGCAAACCTCGCGGATTTCCTAGGATTGACGTGTTTCGCTAGAACGTGATAACTTGGGCCTTGACATGACGAAGATAAAGCCAGAGCACAAAGAGCGGATGATGAAGACCGGGACTTGGCCGCAATTCTGGTCAGAGCTGGTTACATCGATCCAAGCCGGCGAAGAGGACAAGGCGGCAAAGAAGCGACTGCTATCAAAATATCTTGGGATACGGAGAGGCCCACCGAAGAACATCATCGTTGACATTCCTCCTGATAACGGGCAAGACATCGAATTCGGCAAGGAGACGCCGGCTAGAATAGAGGCTAGGATAGAGCGAGAGAACGAAGAGGCTCAACTCAAAATGAAGTGCCTGTCGGCGTTTGAGGGTAGGGTGGCCAGCGAGGTTGAGATTATCCGATGGGTTGTGCGGAATATGGACGTGAAGGATGTTGTCGTGAAGGATTGCCCTGATCCGGCGGCGTGGACGTTTTTGAAGGAGTGCCGGTCGAGTCCAACTTTCAGGCAGACTTTTCTTGCTCAGGTGTGGGCGAAGATCCTGCCGGCCAGGGTGTCAAGCGGCAACGAAGACGACAAGGGTGTTATCGACGGGTCGGACACAATTTCGATGATTGAGAAGATTCAAGCATTGCGGGGTGGAGCAGTTGGAAGCTCGCAAGGGTCATGTCCTTGAGGTCGTAGGTTCGAGTCCTACTCCCGCTACCATTTTCGATATGGACACGCCACACTACAATCTTGTCCCGAAGGGTCTCGACGAGAACTTAAAATTTCGTCGAGATCTGCTGATGATGGCCGGCAATGATCCTGTTGCAGCGGCCCAACTGCGGCATTTGTGTTCGGAGGACATGCTTTTCTACGTCAATGCGTTTTGCTGGACGTACGACCCCAGGGCCAAGGCGCCTAACCCTTCGGTGGTGCCATTCATCACCTATCCCGCATTTCAAGACGACGCCATGTTGCAGATTGCCGATTGCATAGAGCGTGGGCAAGACTTTGCCATGCCGAAGTCACGCGATATGGGAGCGTCATGGATGGGTTTGGCTGTGTTTGAATGGATGTGGCACTTTCGGCAAAACCTTAGCTTCCTGCTGATATCACGAAACGAGGACTACGTAGACAAGAAGGGAAATCCGAAGTCCTTGTTTTGGAAGCTCGACTTCATCCATGAGCACCAGCCGCGCTGGCTCCTGCCAACCGGGCGCGAACTGGGATGGAGCGATCCATGCCGGCGCCTGCTGCACGTCAGGAACGCCGACAACTGCAGCGTGATTGACGGAGAGAGCACAACCGGGGACGCCGGCCGCGGAGACAGGCGTACGGCCATGTTCATTGACGAACATGCCGCCTTCGAGATTAACGACGGCTTCCGGGTGCTCCGGGCGACCCGTGACACAACCAAATGCCGCGGCTTCAACAGCACTCCCCAGGGGGCCAACAATGGCTTCTATGACGTGGTGCATAATACGTCTGCCAAGATCATCCGGCTGCACTGGAGCCGGCACCCCGAGAAGAATCAGGGCCTTTACACAACGGAGAACAAGAAGATCAAGTTGCTGGATGATTTTCGCGGCATGGTAGAGATCCGGGCGAAGGGAGACAAGGAATCGAGCATGGTCATGTACCCGGATGCCTATCCATTCCGGTTGAACAACGAATTTGACGGAAAAATGAGGTCTCCTTGGTACGATAACGAGTGCTCCAGGTGCGTGAACGAGATGGAGATTGCCCAGGAGCTTGATATTGACTTTTTGGGCTCCGATTATCAGTTTTTTGACGCCGAAACCATCGAAATGTTGCGAAAAAAATACTGTCGTGAGCCTGTTTTGATTGGAGACCTTGAATTTGACCAAGAAAGCTGCCTTCCGAAGCGGTTTGTCGAGAATCCGAAGGGAAAACTCCGGTTGTGGACGACACTCGGGCCTTTGGAGAAGCCAGCAGGAGACCGCCGGTTCGTTCTTGGTTCTGACGTGTCGGCCGGCACCGGAGCCAGCAATTCAGTCACCGTGATAGCAGACAGGGCGACTGGGGAAAAGATTGGCGTTTGGCGTGATAGCAATACCAGGCCAAACCAATTTGCCCGTATTTCGATAGCTTTGGCCCATTTTTTCAACAAGGGGTTCATGGTCTGGGACTCCTCGGGGCCGACCGGAGAGACGTTCAAAAAAAGAGTTGTTGCACAGGGCTATGGAAACATCTATTATCGTCGCAACGAGAAGAAAATAGGCCGTACGATCACTGACGAACCAGGAATGTGGCTGAACCCGGTTGCAAAGCAGGCACTATTTGAGGACTATCGTGATGCTCTTGGCTCACACAAATATGTCAACCGATCAGAATCTGGGATGGCGGAATGCCTCCAGTTCATTCGTAAATCGGACGGTTCTATTGAGCATTCTGCGGCGGCAAACTCTCAAGACCCGTCAGGAGCGAGAACGGCACACGGCGACGAAGTTGTTGCTGATGCGCTGGCCTGCATGGGCCTTGTCGAGCAAACGAGCACTCGAAAGTCTGAGTTGCCGGAAGTTCCTGAAGGATCTCTTGCTTGGAGACGGAAACAAAAGTCCGACGCCGCGGTAAACGCTGCGAAGGACCAGCTAGGGGAGGGATGGAAATGACAAAGGGTTCTTTTAGCGCAACAGGAGTTGATAGCATCGTGCTGGCCAAGGACGTGTACCGGGCCGGCGTGACATTTCAGTTGATCTCTGGCGGTCCTGTGTGGATTGCCTTCGACGAAGCAGCGGTGGACGGCGAAGGCATCGCCATTTCCGAGGCTGCCAACCTGGCTGAAATCACGGATGAACGCGCCCGTTGCGCCATCCACATGAAGTGCGCGGCCGGCTCAACCGCGACAGGAGGGTATCAGACGTTATGAAAAAACTACTCGTCATCATCGCCATTGTGGCCGTCGTAGTTCAGACGGCAATCGCCGGTTTCGGCGTGTCGGCCTCCGGGTCAACCGGAACCAGCGTTCTTTACTCTGCCAGTTCAGGAAAGAGCGCCGACTTTCAATCGTTCGCTAATACAAACACTGTGGAAGGCCGCATTACCGTTGCCGGAACGAACTGGCTGGCGCAGGTGATTGCGGAAACAAACCGGGCTATCGTCGCAGAGGCCATTCTGCGAACCAACTGGCTGGCCCAGGTGATTGCGGAGACCAATCGGGCTAGGGTTGCAGAGGAAATCCTTGGCACAAACGCCGTTTTGTCAAGTAGGCTATCGTACGCCCTGCCGTACTCGACGCAAACGGTTTCCGGCGTGTTTACCAACGTCTACGACGCCAAGGGAATTTCTGTCAGCCGCAAACCGTAATCAGGGGGCGCCATGAACATCCGTGCTATCATACTGGGTGTCTTACTGGCGCCCTTCGTGTCTTTTGGTTGGCCTGTGACAACCAACTCCGTAACGGTCAAGGTAAGCGAGCAAGGAATTCAGCGTTTTGCCATTCCGCAAGGCGAGGCTCGCGTTCTCGAAGTGTCGTATAGGATCGGAAATTCTGTTGCTCCTTTGACCGGCCTTACAGCCGACTTTCTGTACCGCCCTAACGGATCAAACCTGTGGTGGACAATCCCAGGAACCGTAGTGGCTGCATCAGGCACCGTACGTGTGGCATGGGACTACACAAGAGATCCCGGCTTTCTGGCATACGAAGGATGGATCAGGCTAACGAACTCAGCCGGAAGTCCGGTGTATCGCCTAAAAATCGATCTGTCGATGATTAGAACGCCTGGGTTTGTGCCGAACGCCAGCGGCGTAACGGTTTCTGGCATCGACTTCTGGGCCGTGCCCTATACAAACTCGCCATGGGCTACAATCGTCTCCATGTTGGCCAGTGACGTTATGGTAAGGGCCGAAATGCGAACCGCTATGGGGCAAACTGGAGACGTTGCGAAGGCATACGGAGCATCGCAACTTGCCGCCCATGTGATAGCATCCGATCCGCACGGCGATAGGGCGGCGGCATCGGCGGCTGCTGGTTTCGACGCGACGACGAACCGCATCGTTGCGGCGACGAACACGCTTGACCTTGCCACCATCGCACGGGACTACCCGCGCAGCAATCCAAGCAACTGGATCTCGTTGGCGCAAGTCCCCGCTCAAACGACACAGCTCTACGTGGCGTCTGCTGGCGCGGCGGCTTCCCTTTCTGCTGGCGCGGATAGCAACCGGCTTGCCGCTGCCCTGACGAACATGTCAGATTCTATCCACGGTGCCCGGTCTGGCGGCAACCTTCACGCTCTTGCGGACGGCAGCGGGGCGGGATTCCTGAGCGCGTTGCAGTATCTTCAGGTGGTGAGCATGGCGGGGCGGACGAACGTGTGGGACGCTGGATTGACCAACCTCTCCATACATACCAACCTGACGCTTGCCAGTGGTGCTCATGGGGGAATGCCAACGGCGGCGCAGGTGGGTGCGGTGAGCAATGGCGGCGCACGATTGGTTGCCGGTGCTGATATCAGCCTATCCTCGACCATCATCTCCAACGGCGCGAATATCACAATCAGCTACACCGGAGCGGTAAGCTCGGTCGGTGTTTCGGCGGCAACGGCAACGGGCATCTCATACGCCGTCGTGGCAGAGTGGGCTGCGACGGGCACGGCGAGCAAGGCGACAACGGCGGCCACCGTGACGGGCGTGCAGAGCAACACCATTGCAACGGCCTTACAGCCCGCCAGCACCAACGGCTGGGAAGTCGGATCGCACACGAACCTTGCGACTCTGGCTCAGGGGATCGCTGGAACAAACGCGCAAACGCTTGTAACAGTCCTGACGACCAACCTCAACGCAACCAATTTGAAAAGCGGTACGATCCCGTGGGACCGTTTCGTCACGGGTGGGGCGGCGGGTAAAATACCGCAGTTGAAAGACACGGCGACATACGAGTGGGTGGACATGACGCCAACATACACCCTGACGGCGACGAAGATCGCGGCTGCTGGTGGCGCGACGAACGGGGGAAGCTACGCTTTCACGGTCACAGGCGGCAACGTCATCACGAACGGTGGAACGGTTGCAGTTGCAGCGACAAACGCTCAAGCTATTGCGGTTGCCAACACCGCGCAGATCGCCGCGCTGTTCGGCGCATGGTATCCCACCAACACCGTCTCTGGCACGCTCACCCTAGACTGGGCTACGTCCGCCTTCTTCTCGTTCGCGCCCACGAACGCGAGCTACACAGTAGCCATCACCAACACCCCGTCGGCCCCGAGGGTCATGCAGCTATTGCTTACGACGCCCACCAACGTCATCCCCGCCATATCGTGGCCGGCTGGCGCGACGTGGAGCAGCCAGCTCGACATCACCAGCAACCGCACCTATTTCGTCTGCGTCATCTACGACGGAGGGGCTTATGCGCTTGTGCCGCTTTATAGCCGCTAGTATCGCCATTGCGCTGGTGGCATGTGTAGCCGTGGCCGACGGCTGGTTGCATTCGCCAGACGGGCGCACGATAGATCGTATCCCGCAGCCGCTACCGCGCATTGGCATCAACCTCACGACCCTGCAAGGCGAGAACCTGCGCGAGTGCGACCCGACCGAGGTCGCTATGTGCGGATGGTATCGGGTAGTCCGCGCCACGCAACCGACAAACACCGTGTTGCTGTCGCGCACATGGATCGTCACAAACCTGGTCGCGATCGAGGTGTTGTCTGTCACCAATCGCGCCGAGTGGATGAAAGCGAATGGCATGGCATGGTAAAGCTCTTGGCATATATGGCCTGCGTGGTTTGCCTGGTTCTGGAGGCCAGTGCGCAGGCGTGGCTGGCCGCGCCAGCGTCCTATTCGTGCCGCATCCCGTGCGATGGTGGCAGGGGTACGTTCGTATCGCACACCGTCAAATATTCCGCCACCAACATCACCATCTTTGGCCTGCTAGCCGTCACGGGACGCGTGTCCGCGACCAGCCTCATCGGCGAACCGTTCATCGCTATGTTTTCCGATGGCCCATGCGAGTCTACCGGGACGGACATGGCTGCGGGAGCTTGGGGCTGGTCTACCGGCGCAGTGTTTGCCGGCACTGTCACTGTCGCGACCAACACTGTAGTCCGCGAAGGCTACATGCCGGTCGGCTACGTGGCCGTCGGAACGAGTGCCGCGCCTGCCGTCATCACAGTTGGCGGCAGCAGCGTCACCGTCACCGGATCGTTCGACCGAACCATCGGACCCGTCTCCACCGGCACGCAGATCAGCATGACGACTACAGGGTATGCGTGCATCGGCATCATCAAGATGGCCAGCAACGAATGGTATCAGGCACTTTATTCGTCAGGCCAACAGAGCGGAGAAAACGAGGCGACCAGCGTCTCCACCAACGCCGGATTCTTCGTGCTCTCCTGGGCCAACACGCCCACAACCAACACCGCGACCGTCACAATCTCCAAGTATGGCGCCTCTGTCGCGAATTCGTTTGTCTATCACGCCAGCGCCAAGGGCTACATTCAGGCCAGATCGCAGATGCGCATCACCGCGGCGCAGATGTGGTCGCCAAATGGCCAGATATGGCGATTCTTCGGCTGGCGCGCTTACTACGGCACCCCTACCGCACTGCAGTTGCGGCAATGGGAGATCGACGCACGCGCCGAGTATTCCGCTCGCCTATACGGACAGTGATTTATGGTGGCAAGGACAAATAACAAGCTGGCCTTTCCAGCCGTCCGCGAGTGCGGACGGTGCCACCGCCTATTTGCCTACGCGGTGCAGGGTGCAATCCTGTGCCTGCTAGTGTGGATGCTGGCGACAATAATCTGACGCTTGCCGGATGACCAGAGGAAAGTAGAGTAACCATGACTACCGACCAAAAGTACGACCTGCAATGGGGCGCGTGGATCATCGGCGGGATTGCCGTTGGAATCGTCATGCTGGT
>JBAXSA010000097.1:0-9438 GCA_037130945.1 Pseudomonadota bacterium
GTTCGTTCAGCACCGTCATGTCGAAGGCGGTGGTGATCGTGCCTTCTTCCTTATAGCCGCGAACGTGAAAATTGGCGTGGTTGGTGCGACGGTATGTCAGCCGATGGATCAGCCACGGATAGGCATGAAAGGCGAAGATGACCGGTTTGTCCTTGGTGAACAACTCGTCAAAATCCATGTCGCTCAAGCCGTGCGGGTGCTCGGCCTGCGGCTGCAGCTTCATGAGATTGACGACGTTGACCACACGAATCTTCAGGCTGGGCAGATGCTCGCGCAGAATCGAGACGGCGGCCAGCGTCTCCAGCGTGGGCACGTCGCCGCAACAGGCCATGACAAGGTCGGGCGCGACACGCTGGTCGTTACTGGCCCATTGCCAGATGCCGATGCCATGGGTGCAGTGCTTGATGGCGGCCTCCATCGTCAGCCACTGCGGCGCCGGATGTTTGCCGGCGATCACGAGATTGACGTAATGGCGGCTTCGTAGGCAATGATCCATCACCGACAGAAGACAGTTCGCGTCCGGCGGTAGATACACCCGCACGATGTCGGCCTTCTTGTTGACAACGAGGTCAATGAAGCCGGGATCCTGGTGGGTCAGTCCGTTGTGATCCTGACGCCAGACGTGTGAGGCCAGCAGGTAGTTCAGCGAGGCAATCTTCCGCCGCCACGGCAAGCCCGCCGTGACCTTCAGCCACTTGGCGTGCTGGTTGAACATCGAATCGACGATATGAATGAACGCCTCGTAGCAGTTGAAGATCCCATGCCGCCCGGTGAGCAGATAGCCCTCCAGCCAGCCCTCGCATTGGTGCTCGCTGAGCATCGAGTCCAGCACGCGCCCGCTGGGTGCCAGGAATTCGTCGTTCGGCAGAATCGCGGCGTCCCACTGGCGTTGTGTTACTTCAAAGAGGGCTCCCAGGCCATTGGAGAGCGTCTCGTCGGGTCCGAAGACCCGGAAATTTCGCTGCTCGCTGTTGAGTTTCGTCACATCGCGCAGAAAAGGCCCAAGCACATGCGTGTCGCCGATACCCGCTGTACCCGGTGTCGACACGTCCACCGCGTAGTCGCGGAAATCCGGCATCCGCAGGTCTCGAAGCAACCTGCCACCGTTGGCATGAGGATTCGCACCCATGCGCCGTGAGCCCTGGGGTGCCAGTTCGGCCAGTTCCGGTTTTAGGCGGCCCTGTGCGTCGAAGAGTTCTTCCGGCCGGTAGCTCTTCAGCCAGTCTTCCAGTATTTTGAGGCGTTCGGGATGGTTGGCCAGGTCAGTGACCGGCACCTGATGCGAACGGAAAGTGCCTTCAATCGGCAAACCATCGATGATCTTCGGTCCTGTCCAGCCCTTGGGTGACGCCAGAACGATCATCGGCCAGCGCTGACGTGCGATTTCGCCGTGGATTCGAGCATCCTGCTGGTATACCTGGATCTGTTCCACCGCCGTATCAAGCATCGTGGCCATCGCTTCATGCATGAGCGCGGGCTCGTGACCCTCGACAAAATAGGGCGTCCACCCATAGCCGCGGAGTAACTGTTCCAATTCCTCTCGGGTGATGCGGGCCAGCACGGTTGGGTTGGCAATCTTGTAGCCGTTGAGATGCAGAATCGGTAACACCACGCCATCGCTGGCGGGATTGAGAAATTTGTTGGAATGCCAGGCCGTGGCCAGCGGTCCGGTTTCCGCCTCGCCATCGCCAACAACACAGGCAACCATTAAATCCGGGTTATCGAATACTGCCCCGAACGAATGGCTGAGAGAATAACCCAACTCGCCACCCTCGTGAATCGAGCCCGGACACTCCGGCGAGGCGTGACTAGGAATGCCCCCGGGAAACGAAAATTGCTTGAAAAGCTTCTGAATACCTGCCTCGTCCTGGCTGATGTCGGGATAAACTTCGCTGTAGGTGCCTTCCAGGTAGGTATTGGCCACCACCGCCGGACCGCCGTGTCCGGGGCCGGAAACGAAAATCATGTTGAGGTCGTATTGCTTGATAACCCGGTTCAGGTGCGCGTAAATGAAGTTCTGTCCGGGCGTCGTGCCCCAATGCCCCAGCAGCGTGTGTTTGACATCCGCGAGCGTCAGGGGTCGCTTGAGCAGCGGGTTGTCACGTAGATAAATCTGGCCAACCGATAGATAGTTGGCGGCACGCCAGTAAGCATCGATTTGCTGGAGCAGTTCCGGCGTCAAAGTGTTTGTCATAATTTGGTTTTTTCCTGAAGTAAGCCGAGTTGAAGAACGCGGTCCAAGGAACCCGGCGATCATGAGTTCTTTGTCGCTACGGATGACCCGCGCTTTGAGGGACCGGCGTTTGTCGAAATCAGTAGTGTGAGCCTAGCAGTGCAATATGATGATCAGGCCATAATCTGAACCTGATGAACGACCTCTGCCTCAGAGTCGTTTTCACAGTGGTATGTGCAATTGGATTTATGTTCATTGTTCCTGTGTAGACCAACAGTATTCGAAGCTACCCCTCATTTCGCACTTTTTCCGTACGGTAGCGCACCCGGGTGTAGCCGGAATCCCAACTACCTCCCATGCCCATGATTAATTGGACGCTGGCCGCCATGCGACGACCGAGAATATCGATGCTACTTTGCTCAGTGTTCAAGGCCGTGGTCTGGGCTGTGATCACGTTGAGATAGCTGACAGATCCAGCCTGATATAGGTGGGTTGTCATGGCTACGGATTTTCTAGCGGCGTTGAGTGCGTCATTTTGCACGCCGGCTTCGTCTTTCAGGATGCGCAACGCGGCCAGGTTGTCCTCTACTTCAAGAAAGCTGGTCAGCACCGTTTGTCGATAGCTCGCCAGGGCTGCATCGTAAACCGCATAGGCCTCATCGACCTGAGCGCTGCGCAGGCCACTGTCAAAGAGGGTCTGGGTTAGACCGGCACCCAGAGTCCCTGCCCGACTCGGCCAGGTCAGCCAGTTTGAAAACGCCGACGCGACGAATCCGGCCGTGGAACTCAAGGTGATGGCGGGGAAATAGGCGGCTTGGGCGACTCCGATCTGGGCATTGGCCTGTGCAACGCGCCGTTCAGCCGCAGCAATATCCGGCCTGCGCTCCAACAGTTCGGATGGCTGACTGAGTGGGATGTGAGGTGGCTGGTGATCCCGGTGGGCAGGGGCGATGGAGAATTGCGCCGGCGGTTGGCCGATCAGCAGGGCCATGGCGTGCTCCAGCTGGGCGCGCTGCACACCAAGATCGATGGCCTGCGCCTGGGTAGTCTTGAGCTGGGTTTCCGCCTGGAGCACATCGGCCTTTGAAACCAAGCCTGCCGTAAAGCGGTTTTGGGTCAGGTCAAAGAATTGCCGATGAGAGCTGACTGTCGTTTCAAAGAGCCGTTTTCGGGCATCGGTGGTGCGCAGCTGGAAATAGTTCAAAGCCAGCTCGGCCTGGGTGCTCAGGCGGAGCGATTCCAGGTCTGCGGCGCTGGCCAGGGCGCCTGCCTGGCTGGCCTCGACGTTGCGGCGAACCTTTCCCCACAGATCCAGCTCCCAGGAAACGTCCGCGGACAGCAGATAATTGGTGGTGATGTTGCTTGAACCCGCTTCGCCAGGGCCGGCAGGTTTGCGACTGCGAATCACCGACGCACCGGCACTGACTTGAGGGAAATAGCCGGAACGCGCCCCCTGAACAAGCGCACGGGCCTGGCGGAAGCGCGCCTCGGCCGCGATCAGGTTCTGATTCGAAACCTCCACCGCTTCTTCCAGTTCGTTCAGATGGGGATCATCGTAAATCCGCCACCAGGTGCCACGACTAACGCCGTCCTGCGGTTGCGCTACCTTCCAGGGGCCGCTCTCCTTGAAATCCGCCGGCACCACCGTTGTCGGTCTGACATAATCTGGCCCAACGCTACAAGCGCTTGTCAGGGCTGTTACCACAATGCCCGCGATAATCAGTGCACATTTTCTAGTCACGGGCCAGCGCCTCGATGGGGTCGAGTCGTGCCGCTTTTCGGGCTGGCAGATATCCAAAGAGGATTCCCGTCAGAAAGGCACATGCGAAGGCAATGACGATCGGCTCCATCGTGAAAATCACGCGCCACCCGGCAAGCGCAGAGGTCGCTAAACCGCCGCCGAGGCCGACGACGACACCCGCCAGCCCACCGATAAAGCAGACCATCACGGCCTCGGTCAGAAATTGAAACAACACATCGAAGCCGCGTGCGCCAATCGCCATACGAATGCCGATTTCGCGGGTTCGTTCGGTGACCGAGACCAGCATGATGTTCATCACGCCAATGCCGCCGACCACCAGCGAGATCACGGCGATCGCCGCCAGCAGATAGGTCAGCGTATTCTGGGTTTCATTGGCCGTGGCGATGATGTCGGCCATGTTCCGAATGTGGAAATCTTCCTTGCGATGGCGTTTCATTAGCAAGGTATGGAGTTCGGCTTGCACCACGCTCATGTCGGCGCCCGGCTTCACTCTCACGATGATATCGTTGAAAAAGCGTTGACCAAAAATGCGCGCTCCGGCCGTTGTATAGGGCAACCAGACGGAGTTATCCATATCGTTTCCCCGTTGGTCCAAACCCTTGCTACTCATCACGCCAATGACCAGGAAAGGTGCGCTTCCAATGAGTATATACTGACCCAGAGGATTCGTTCCTTGGGGGAACAGGTTCTGTACTACGGTCTGACCAATCGTGACGACTTGAGTATAGCGCTTTACGTGTTCCATCGAGAAGAACACACCGGACTGCGGCGGCCAATCATGCACCTGCGGAAAGCTTTCGCCGGTCCCGATGGCCGTGACCATCAAGTCCTGTTCGCCTAAGCGGAGCAGTGAAGACTGGTTCGTTTCCGGAATCACCCTGTCAACACCTGGCACACTGCCGATGGATGGCAGATCTTCAGGCAGAAAACTGGTCACCATGTTGGCTGAGGCGTGAATGGCGGGCGGTCCGCGCCTAATCGTCAATAAGTCGGTTCCCATGGCCTGGATGCGCTCAAGAACGTCCTGCTTGGCGCCGTTGCCAATCGCCATCAGTGCGACTACCGAGGCAACGCCGATGATGATGCCCAGCATGGTCAGTGCGGTTCGCATGCGATTGTTTGCTAGTGAACGCAACGCCATCTTCAGGGCTTCGCCAAGGACCGCCACCCCCGGTTTGGCATTGGCTGCCGTTTCGTCGGTCTTGATCTGATCGTTGGTCTGATCGCCAGCCATGCCTTTCTGCTGCAGTTCGTCAGAGGTGACACGCCCATCGGTAATGCGAACGATACGGTGCGCGTAAGCGGCGATGTCGCGGTCGTGGGTCACCAGAATGATCGTGTGCCCTTGTCCGTGCAGCTTCTCCAGAATGGCCATGACTTCCTTGCCGCCTTGGCTATCCAGCGCGCCCGTCGGTTCGTCGGCGAGGATCACCGGTCCGCAGTTCATGAGTGCGCGGGCGATGCTGACGCGTTGTTGCTGGCCTCCGGAGAGCTGGCTGGGAGGGTGTTTCAGGCGGTCTCCCAGTCCGAGCTCTCGCAACAACTCGCCGGCGCGTGCCTCTCGCTGAGGCTTGTCCAAACCGCGGTACACGGCCGGGACTTCGACGTTTTCGATGGCGCTCAGATCGGACATCAGGTTGTAGCGCTGGAAGATGAAGCCGAAGGTATCGCGCCGTAAGGCGGCCAACTCATCGCTGTTGAGACTGGCGACTTCGATGCTGCGGATGCGATAGGCGCCGCTCGACGGCCTATCGAGACAACCGATGATGTTCATGAGGGTGGATTTGCCCGAGCCGGAGGCGCCCATGATGGCGACGAACTCGCCGCCCTGAATCGTCAGGCTGACGTCTGAGAGCACGGTCAGAGGCGCGCCGCCTGACGTATAGGTGCGGCTGACCGCCTGTAATTCGAGCAGAGACGACGACATCATCGACCCTTCCGGGCGCTCAGCGCGCTGGTCGTGGCATGGACTTTTGCCACGATTTCTCCGATCACGACCTGTTCCTGCTCCTTGAGACCGTCTTTGACCTCCGCCGAGAGTTCGCTCTTGATGCCGATCTTGATGGCGCGCGACTCGACGACACCATTGGCTTGTAGCACTCGCACCTTGATTTCCGCACCTTCGTCGGCATTGCCGATGGTGGCGGTGGGTATCTGCAAAACACCCTTCGCCTGGGCCAATACGATGAAGATCTGCGCCGTCATCTGAATCTTCAGAACGCGCTCCGGATTCGGAATATCGAATAGCACGTCGTAGAACACCACATTGTTGATAAGTTCCGGGGTAGGGAGGATTTGCCGGACCTTGCCGGACCAGCGCCGGGAATCGCCAAGGATCGTAAAATAGACCTCCTGGCCGGGTTTGACGCGGACGATGTCCGCCTCCGAGACCTGCGCCCAGACCGTCACCGTGCCGATATCGGCAATCCGCAGGATATTTGGTGCCTGCTGGTTGGCGTTGAGAGTTTGCCCTTCCAGAAGGCTGATGGAAATGATTTCGCCGGCCATCGGTGCCGTAATCTTGGTATAACCCAGATTGGCCTGGGCGGTGTCTACCGCCGCCTTGGCTTGTTTGATTTGCGCCGAGAGTGAGGCGACTTCGGCGAGAGCGACCTCGTAATTGGCCCGGGTGATGTCACGGTCGCCGGTGGAGACGGATCCTTCACCTTGGGCAAAGAGTTTCTCGTTGCGGTTCCGCTGCACTTTGGCGAGTACCAGCTGTGCCTGTTTTACGGCGCGTTGTGAGATCACGTTATCGACGGCCGCCGTGGCCGATTTTAACGCCGTGGCCGCTAAAATCGGATCAATTTCCGCAAGCAGCTGGTTATTTTCCACCTGATCGCCGCGATGCACCTTGAGCGATTTCAGCATGCCGGAGGTCTGAGCGCCGACATCGACATACTTGATCGGCTGCACAATGCCCCCCGCCACAACCGTGCTTTCGATATCGCCGCGTTCGACGCTTGCAGTGCTATAGCGCACCTTGGGTTCGCCAAAGACCCGGTCATAGGCGAATGCACCTGCACCCGCGACCAAGAGTGCGGCAATCATCCACAGGTAATGCAATGGTTGCAAGAGCGTTTGAAAGCCCATGTTTATTTAGTGTTTCAAGAATTAATGAAATCAGAGGTTACGGAAAACCCCTCATCGGAATCTGTGCGCTGACGCACATAAACGCGGGAATTGCCGGGATCGTGATCCATGCGGGCGATGATCTCTTCTAATCACGGATCATCGAGAAATGCTTGTCGAGTTTCATTGCGCGGGATCCATGATTTGAGACACTCCGGGCTAGTCAGCAGTACGCCACTCGACCGCGCCGGACTTGTCTCCGCCGAAGTAGTAGGTGTAAAGCAGGCTCAGGGATTTTTCGGTCTGCTGCTTCTCGGCAACGTCGGGATAGCGCGCATTCCGTTTCGACTCGTTGTATTTGATGGTGATGGCATGAGGGCCGCGAACTCGTACTGTGAATGCTGCGTCGCCGCGGAAGATGCGTTCCGAACCGTTATCCTCGGTGGAGGCGACGTCGCTGACATAGTAGGAGCGTGCCGTCATATCGAGGACGGCGCGCTGGCCGAACGTCAGGCGCATCGCCAGGAGCGCCTGGGGCGTGGCGCCGTAGTGGTAATCGCGCTCACCTGAACCGTGGATGGTTCCGGCCGCGCCGTAGCCCAGGCCAGCGAGGGCCGAACCCTGGAGTGCCACCGATTTCGAAAGCCACCACTGAGCGGTCGATCCGATAGAGAGCGCCGTGCTCGATACGCGGAATATCTGAGGGGAGATGTAGTCATAGCTGCCATAGAGGCCCCAGATGCCACGATAGTCATCCCCCACACTGTACTCTCTTCCCAGCAAGAGGCCGCGGCTCATGATGTTCTCGAAAGTGTTGGCGGTGTTGGCGGTGAATTCGAAATCGAAGTAGTCGAACGGACGCGTATAGGAATAATCGGGCTTGCCGGGCAATCCATAGGACATGTGAAAGTCCGCGCTCGCCGCATGGCGTTTCACCTTTTGTGACAAGGCCTCGTCGAATACATCATTAACCTTGTTCCAGCCTAGCCGGATGTAGGAATAGGTGGCGGGATGGTGGCTGTCGAATACCGAGCGAAACCGGTCACCGAAGGCAAACCGGTTGAATCCGAGTGATGGCGAGATCGCGGCGGCGCCCAACTCGCGCCAGAACCCGGGGCTTTCGCCGCCCCCTTCGAGCAACAGATTCGCCATTCTAAACAGCGGTTCGCCGAGGAAAGTCCCCCCGAAACCGGTGGTGACCAGGTCGTTGATGGAGGGCGCTCCCGTTTCCCCCGCGATTTCCCAGAGCAAGCTACCACCGAAGGTATAGCCCAGGGATTCCCAGTAATCGTTGCCGCTTGAACGCGCTAGGCCGAAGTAGACGGACCCCTGATACGGATGCATAAACTGGTTCACAGCGAAGGGATCGGTATCCACCACCCACTTGGCGCTCAAGTTATCCCGGATCGATTGCCACGTGGTGCCGTAAACCGCCTTGTCGATGAAGTGGTAATTGTACCGATTGAGCAGGAGGTTGAATCCCACTATTTCCGCAGCCGGGATCAGTTTGCTCGTGCCGTCCGCCTCTGTTCCGAATCGTTTCGGCTCCTGTGGATTCGTGTCGGCTCTCGTGGCATCTGTGTGGCGCAAACCGCTGTCTTCCGCCTCGGCTCCCTCAGCAAGGGCAGTACAGGGTGCCATGAGCGCAAACACGAGAGCGGCCCCGCGCAACACCATTCCCAACTCGCCATCATGCAGGGTCTGACCACGGCTCCGCTCTTTGAACATGGCTCGTGGCTTCTTCATAAAGCCCTGAGTGCCTGAAATATTCGGCTGGCAGGCCATTTTGTGGTGAACATTTGGCTTCCTAAGTGGGTCGACAGGAGGTAACGCTGGCTTAAACTAACGGATAAAACCATCCCTTTCCGTGCGGTAGCGAACAGATGTCCCCCAGCATAGCGAGGATCCGATCCACTATATTTGTACTTGCTTTGATGGTGCCGCTGGCTGCTCTTGCAGAGCTCTCAAATGAATCCCTGCTCGAACCAGGCCTGCGCTTGCGGCCAGCCTACGATGGTTCGGATTCTTTACAGGGCGAGCTGGTTCCGGTTGTCCGCTACTTCGGCCAGCCCTGGTTCGCACGCTCGACTCAGGGTGTACTCGAGGGCGGCGTCCGGGTGGAACTTGCACCGGGGCTCCATGCCGGTGCGCAACTGGCCTACGAGCCCGGGCGTCAAGCTTCCATGGTGCCGCGCTCCCATTCGCGCGCCATCACCATCGCCGTGAGCAAGGCGCCGATCAGCGTCATGATGATGGCGATCAGGCCCGGCACTAGAAAATTGCGACTGCGCAACTCGCTGTTAAACCAGACGCGCTGCTCGATCTGCACCGGCGTTGCCGGCGTCTGGCCACGCGCCAGGGCGACATGCCCCAGCCAGATCCCCCATACGCCCTCGACATAACCAGAAATGATGCGGGCGGTGTTGGCATC
>JBAXSA010000098.1:0-9307 GCA_037130945.1 Pseudomonadota bacterium
GCCAGCACACTCTGCATGCGCAGTGCGAGCAGATATTCCTCTTGGGCCGAAAGCAACTCGGGGCTGTAGACGGCAAAGAGGGGATCCCCTTTCTTGACCGCCTTGCCCACGAAGTCCACATGGATGCGCTCGACGAACCCCATAACCTTGACGTTGATGTGGCGTACCCGCGTCTCGTCGATCACCACCCGGCCGACGGTGCGCCAGGCTCCACCCACCGGCCCCACCGAGGCCTGGGTGGTGGTCAGCCCAATCATCTGCTGGTGGGCCGGGTCGATGTCCACCGTAGACTGCCCCGGCACCGGGGAGGGTGACTGGACATCGCTCACCGCGTCCGCCGTCACTGGCAGATAGTCCATGCCCATCTCGTCCTGCTTCGGTGTTGGCGAGGTCACCTTCGGATCCATTGGCGACCGGTAGAAGAGGATTTTTTGTGCTTCCGGGACACTGGCTACTGGGGGCTCCACCGCCTTGTCCTGCCCCCCGGGCATCTTTACCAGCGGCATTCCACAGATCGGGCAATCGCCAGGATGATCCTGAATCATCGACGGGTGCATCGGGCATTGGTAGCGATCCGCCGGCACCGGCGCGGTCTCGTGGGGATCGCTCGATTGGCTGGCTTGACTGATCCACCAGACACCACCCCCGGCGATTGCGGCGCTGATGAGCATGGCCAACACGAGAGTCCCAGCCCCAAACCGGCGCTTGGGGGTTTGAGAGGGTGATGAGCCAGAGGTCGGAGCAGGCCGCGATTCTCGCCCGGTTTTCATAAATCCTCCCCGATGATCCGTTCGATTTCGGCCAGACGTGCCTGGCCTTCCGCTTGTGCCTTGAACAGGTTTTGTTTGGCCTGGCGAATCTGTCGCTGGGCATCGAGCAGGGTGGCAAAATCCACCTTGCCGGTTTCGTAGCCGGCCAAGGCCGCCTGAAAGGTCAACTCGGACTGTGGTAACAGAGCGCCGCCAATCAGTATGCCGGTGCTGCGTGCGGCCTCCAGGCCGGCAAGATTCTCGGCAAGACCAGCCAACACCTGATAGGCGGCTGCTTCCGAACGGGCGCGGGCAGCGGACAGCATCGCCTCGGATTCGCGCTCCCCGGCACGCCGCGTGGCTTGCTGCAAGGGAATGTTGACTTCGAGCATCAGCTCCCATTCCTTGATCGAGTTCTGGTATTGAATTGGTGAGAGGCCCACCGTCCAATCGGGATAGCGGTTTTTGTAGGCCAGCTCCCGGCCCTTTTCGGCTGCCTTGACGCGGGCCAATTCAGAGGAGAGTTGCGGATTGTGTACACGGGCGCGATCTGTCAACGCGGTTTCATTCAGTGTGGCGGGTGACGGCAGCGGCCGCAATTTTTCCGGTTCGGCGAGTGGGGCCGTGGCCGGCCGCGCCAGCAGGGCATTCAGGCGCGCCTGGGTTTGGCGGTGTTCGGATTCCAGGGCGATGAGTTCGTTTTGCAGCCCCGTTTGTTCGAGCTGGGCCCGGATCACGTCTTGCTGGCTGGCCAGGCCGTTGGTGTAACGCACCTCGGCGATTTTTTCAAGCTGCACCATCAGATCAAAAATCTCCCGGGTCAGGCGTTCATTGTGGTGGAGGTAATACCGCTCGGCAAAAACCGTCTTGATCTTGGAGGCCACCTCGGTCCAGACACTCAAGGCCCGTCCCTCGGCGCTTTCCGCCTCGAATGCCGCCACCTCGCGTTTTAAGCCGCGCTTGCCAAACCAGGGCAGATCCTGTGTGAACTGGTAGCGAGTACTACCAGCCCGGTTGGGTGCGAGGGTGGGATTTTGTTCGCCCATGCGAGTGATGTCGCGTAACTCCAGACGGAACTTGGGATCCGGTAAAGCCCCGGCCGGCGTGATACGCTCCGTGGCGGCTTCCGCTTCGTAGCGCATGCCGGCGTATTCGGGATTTTTCTCCTGGGCAAACGCCAACAGGTTTTCCACGCTATCACCCAGCGGCCATTCCTGGGCTTGCGCCACACCGCACCAAAAAACGCCTGCGGCCAGGGCGGATAAGAAGATTTTGTTGCCCTGAAAGGGTTTCATAGGATTTTTCCGTCAATTTTTGTTTTACAGCACGGCTTCAGTTTCATTAATCTTTCAAGTCTCAAGTCTATTCCAGAATTCTGTAGGCGACACCCACCATGCAATCCATACCATCCTCTGCACCATCCACTGCCATCCGTTTGGGTGTGATCATGGATCCGATCAACACCCTTTATATTGCCAAGGACAGCACCTTTGCCATGATGCTGGCCGCCCAGCGCCGTGGTTGGCGAATCTTGACTCTGCAACCCAGTGATTTGCGCTGGCAGGCTGGGCGGGTATGGGCGCGACTTCGTGAGATCGCGGTTCAGGACGATCCCACCCGCTGGTGGACGCCCCTCGACGAGATCGATGTCCCCCTGGCAACGCTCGACCTGGTGCTGATGCGGAAAGACCCGCCCGTTGATCGGGCGTATCTCAACGCCACCCAGCTCCTGACACTGGCCGAGGCCGAAGGGCTGCTGGTGGTCAATCGGCCCCAGGCGTTGCGCGATCTTAACGAAAAACTCGCGATTGCCGCCTTCCCCGATCTCGCCCCCGCCACTCTCGTCACCTGCCATGTCCAAGACGTCCGGGCTTTCCTGGAGGAACATCGGGAGGGGGTGCTAAAACCCCTCGATGGCATGGGGGGCCGGGGGGTGTTCCGGACGCACGCGGGGGATCCCAATCTGGCTGTCATCGTCGAAACGCTCACCCACAACGGTACTCGCCCGCTCATGGCCCAGCGGTATCTCGCCAGGATTCGCGAGGGTGACAAGCGCATCCTGCTGGTGGATGGCGAACCGGTGCCTTATGCCCTGGCACGGATTCCGTGCGGCGACGACCATCGCGGTAATCTTGCCGCCGGCGGCCGGGGCGAGGCACGTCCGCTGAGCCCGCAAGACCACATGATCGCTGCACGGGTGGGGCCCTGGTTACGGGATCAGGGTGTCTGGTTTGCCGGGCTCGACGTGATCGGTGACCATCTGACCGAAATCAACGTCACCAGTCCCACCTGCATTCGTGAGCTGGACAAGGCGTTTGGCCTGGATATCGCGGGCCAGCTGCTGGATTGCCTGGCGGCGCGTCTTTCCATTCCCCCAACCCACAAACGGTGATGGACATTCAGAATAATCCTGTGTGAGAATCCATACGGGCATTAGTCCTGTTCTGAATCGCGTCCTTAGGCAATTACCGGAGGGTTCATATGTCAATTCTGTATCGCCTTGTCAGTTGCTGGGTAGGTTTGATAGGACTGATAGCCTTCTTCCCGGCAGCCCGAGCCGTTCCCTCCCCCTCCCCCTCCTCATCAGTGAACCAAGCGCAAGCCGCCGCAACCTTAGCGGGGTTGATGGTGCCTTTCGAGGAAAACCAGGGCCAGGCCGATGCCCAAGTCGCCTTTCAGGCTCGTACCTTAGCCGGTTCTCTATTTGTGACCCACGACGGTGAATTGGTGTGGAATCTCGCCCCGCCTCACGCTACATCGTCTCCACATCAGCCTCGATCACACCAAGCACCCGCTGCGACTGAAGCGAGTCCGGGCTGGTCAGTGGTGGAGCGGTTCGTGGCGGGAAAGCCGGTGCCTGTGGGTAATAGCCGCTCACCCACCCAGGTGAGCCGTTTCCGTGGCCATGATCGCTCCCAGTGGCAAATCGGTACTAAAACCTGGACCCGAGTTAATCTGGGCCAAGTCTGGAACGGGGTTGAGGTGAGCCTCGCCGCGCATGGCAGGAATGTCGAAAAAGTCTTTACCGTTGCGCCGGGAGCAAATACCCAGGCCATTGCCATCGAGGTGGCGGGTGGACGTTTGGCCCTGGAAACGGATGGTGCGCTGACCGTGGAGACCGCTTCGATAGGCAACTTGCCGACCCAGAAGGTCGTCACCTTCACCCCTCCCGTGGCCTGGCAGGAGATTAATGGAAATCGCCAGCCAGTCCAGGTGGCCTATCGTCTTACGGGTGAGTCGGGGGATCGCTATGGGTTCACCCTCGGAGATCATGACCCCGCGTGGCCGGTGGTCATCGACCCGCTGTTGCAATCGACCTATCTGGGGGGAAGCGGCAATGACCAGGCCTACGCTTTGGCCGTGACTGCCGACGCGGTGTATGTGGCGGGGAGTACCGAATCGGCCGATTTTCCCGGCACCGCTGGCGGGATGGGAACCTACCACCCGGGCGGTCGCGATGTCTTCGTAGCCAAGCTCGGTTTGGATCTTCGCACCCTGATCCAGGCTACCTACCTGGGAGGGAGTGGGGATGACGATGCCTATGCACTGGCCGTGACCCCCAATGCGGTCTACGTGGCAGGGCGAACCCAGTCAACCGACTTTCCTGGTGTTGCCGGCGGGACGCAGGAGATTCATGGCGGCGGTCAGACGAGCAACTGGGATGCCTTTGTGGTTGATCTCAGTCTGGATCTGAAAACCCTCAATCAAGCCACCTATTTGGGAGGCAGTAGCCATGACGAAGCCCATGCCTTGGTGGTGACGGTTGATACGGTGTATGTGGCGGGGGATACCGACTCCACCGACTTTCCTGGCACCCTCAACGGTGAGCAGGTGACGTTTGGCGGGGGGTATAGCGACGCCTTTGTGGCCCGGTTTGGGCTGGATTTGCGCACCCCGGCGCAAACCACCTATCTGGGAGGCAGCGGAAATGACCGTGCCTCAGCCCTGGCGGCGACCTCCTATGCGGTGTATGTGGCGGGGGGAACCGACTCTACCAGCTTCCCCGGCACCGTTGGCGGAGCCCAGGGGACATTCGGGGGAGGGCACTTCGGCGATGCCTTCGTGGCCAAGCTCAGTCTGGATCTTCGCCTGGATCTGCGCACCCAGACCAAGGTCACCTACCTTGGGGGGAGCGGCGACGACGAGGCCTTCGCCCTGGCTGTCACCAGCGGCGCGGTCTATGTGGCGGGGCGAACCGATTCCGCCAACTTTCCCGGCACCGCTGGCGGGGCATCCTACGGGGGCAACCTCGATGCCTTTGTGGCTATGCTCAGCCTGGATCTCCGTACCCTCACCCAGGCCACCTACCTCGGGGCAAGCGGTGACGAAGAAGCCCAAGGCCTGGCAGTGACCACCGATGCGGTCTATGTAGCGGGAAATACCAACTCCAGCAATTTCCCCGGCACTCACCTTCCCGCTGGCACCGAAGGGGGTGCACAGGCAGCGTATGGCGGAGGATACAATGATGCCTTTGTGGCCAAGCTCAGCTTGAACCTCCGCACCCTTACCCAGGCCACCTACCTGGGAGAGAAGGGAAGTGATCGTATCTCCGCCCTGGTTGTGACTGCCTATAAGGTCTATGTGGCGGGGTATTCCGAGTCAGACAATTTTCCCGGCATCGCCGGCAAGGCACAGGCAACGCACGGTGGCAAAGGCAGCAACTGGGACGCCTTTGTGACCAAATTCCATCAGAGTCTGAGATTCGGTTATGACCTGACGGTGAGCTTGTCGGGTACGGGCCTTGGCAAGGTAGATCTTTCGCCACCGGGCATGTTGAGCATCTCGCCATCGGATATGGTGACCATCACACCGTCGGGTATTACCTGCGGAATCGATTGCTTGGCGGCCTTCCCCAGCGGTACTAGCGTCACACTGACCGCTACTCCAGAACCTGGGTTTACCTTCAGCGGCTGGACTGGGGATTGTTCAGGCATTGGCACCTGCACTCTGTCGATGAATAAGGCGTACAGTGCCACGGCCATCTTTAGTTGTGGTGCCGATTACAAAACTACGGTACAGGAGGCTTACCGCGGCTACTGCAACCGTTGTGCGGATGGGGATGGGTTTGCTTTCTGGTGCAAAAAACTGGGCGAACCGGGTGCGGATTCGGACACAATCATCACCAAGGGTTTTGGCGCTTCTACGGAATACGTCACGCTTTTCGGCGGGTTGAGCGACAGCCAGGTCATTGATAACCTCTACCTAAACTTGTTCAACCGCCATGCTAAACCGGATGGCCTGAATTTCTGGCTTGCCGTGATGACGAAAATGCGGCAGAACTGGACGTCCAGCCATGGCAGTAGTGTCGGATCGCAGGAATATGCCTTATCACGGATTCCTTTACAAATCCTGAACGGGGTACCCCAGAGCGGTAGCGATCACACCACACTCAATGGAAAAATAGCCGTCTGCCCGGCTTTTTGAGATATTTTTGGTGTTCAGACGACCGGAAGACACGACCCTAGTTCCGGCGGAGCGAACTCGACGCTGTACAGGGTTGCCAGGTCGTCCGTGATCCGCCAGCGGATGTCGAGATCCCCAAGACGCATGCCGAAGTGATCCCGGTGCCCGGTGTGTGCCAGATAGGCCGGGCGCGGATCGAGTGCCACAAGCCGCCGCACTAGGGCCGTGAGGTCTCGCTGCCCGGCACATTCAGCCCGTTCAAGGGCTTGCCGGGCCTCGGGGGTGAAAATCACCCGGATGGAGGCCATGGGTGCATTGGGCGCGAAGCCGCCAGTTGCCGTCGGCAGGCTATCGGCGTAGGGCAGGTAGGGTTTTATGTCCAGAACGGGCGTGCCGTCTAGCAGATCGACCCCGGAAAGACGCAAGCGCACATCGCCAGGCGCAAGATGCAGGGATTCCAGCACCACCGCCGATAACCCAATGGGGTTGGGGCGCAAGGGCGAACGGCTGGCAAACACCCCCACCTTGCGGGCACCCCCCAGGCGCGGCGGACGGATCAAGGGCTTCCAGCCACGTCCGCGATTGTCGTGAAAGAGGACGATCAACCAGAGGTGGGAAAAACCCTGAAGTCCCCGGAACGCATCAGGTTGATCAAATGGGGGCAGGATCCGCAATTCCCCTGGTGCCTCCGGTGCCAGCCCCGCCTGGCGGGGGATAGCGAAACGTTGGCGGAAACAGGTGTGGAGCAGGCCAATCGGCGTCAGGCGATCCAAATCAGGATTCCACTGGCGCGCCGGGTTGGGAATTGGCATGGGGTGAGGAACGACGTCGTCTCTGACGCTGGCGGGGCGGGGGAGAAACGGTGTTCTCACTGACTGCGGCAGGTGGCGAGGCGGGACGATGCTCCACTGCGGGACGGGATGGCCCGCTACTGGATCGCGGGGGGCGGCGCTCGTTGTGTACGACCCGCCCGCCGCTGCCACCCGGCCGACGGTGCCGATCCCGGTCTTCGCTATAGTGTTCGGGATCGCGTATCCGGCTCCTGGGATCGACGGGAAAGAGCAGTTCTTTGCTGATGGACTTGACCGGGATGCGCTGTCCGATGAAGGCCTCGATGTCTGGCAGACACACCGCGAAATGCTCGCAGGCAAAACTGATGGCATCCCCGCTGGCTCCGGCCCGGGCGGTTCGGCCGATGCGGTGGACGTAGTCCTCGGCATCTTGCGGCAGGTCGTAATTGAAAATATGGCTGACCTCCGGGATATGCAGGCCACGGGCCGCCACGTCCGTGGCCACCAGTACTGCGATGGCACCACTCTGGAACTCCATGAGCAACCGGAAGCGCTTCTTTTGGGGCACATCCCCGGACAGCATGGCGCTATGGATACCGTTGCCCTCCAGATAGCCCCACACCCGCTCGGCCTCGCGCTTGGTGTTGACGAACACGATCGAGCGGGTGGGATCCATGTGGCGCATCAGACCGAGCAACAGCGAAATCTTCTCGTCGTTGCCTACCATATAGCAAGCCTGGGTGACCTGGGACACGGTGACCCGATCAGGCTCGATACGGATGAGTTCGGGGTTGTTCATGTGTTCATAGGCCAGCTCCAGCACCCGCCAGGAGAGGGTGGCGGAAAACAACATGCCGAGCCGCTGGTCGGGTCTGGGCAGACGCCGCAGCAAATAGCGGATGTCCTTGATAAACCCCAGGTCAAACATCCGATCCGCCTCATCTAGTACCACCACCTGGACAGCGCGGAGATCCAGTACCCCCTGGCGATGAAAATCGATGATTCGCCCTGGTGTGCCGACCACAAAATCCACTCCGGCATCGATATGCTGACGTTGGCTGTCGTAGCCCGTGCCGCCAATCACCGCCAGATAGCTAAAGCCGGTATGCCGGCCCAGGGCTTCGGCGTCGTGATGGATCTGCATGGCGAGTTCGCGGGTCGGTGCCAAGACCAGTGCCCGAGGCTGGTGGGGCTGGCGATAAGAAAAAGCCGGTTGGGTCAGCAGCCATTGCAGTGCCGCCACCACAAAGGCAGCGGTCTTGCCGGTACCGGTTTGGGCCTGGCCAGCCACATCCCTGCCTTGCAAGGCCAGAGGCAGACTCGCTGCCTGAATGGGGGTACACAACGTAAAACCCGTTTCTTTAACCCCTTGGGCCAAGGCAGGCTCCAGGTCAAAGTGGGAAAAGGGAACAGTAGTCAGATGATCGGTCATCAAAAATCCTCTGGTTGAAACTCCGCCCTTCAGGGCGGCAGTATTAGGGCCGGTCTTTCCCAGCTGTCAGCCCGTAAGAGCCTTTGTGACGTAGCCTTTTGGCTAACCCCCCTCGCCAGCGTCACTAACCTTCGTGTCACGTAGCTCATTTTAACATTAATGTAAGGTGGGCTTAGCATTTCGCCTAGTGAGACAAGATGCGAGAAGCGAACCGTGCCTCTCGAAGCCGCCGCTCGGAGGTTTGAACGGTCTCGGGTAAAGTGGATAGCCGGTTTCAACTAGAGGATTTTTGATGAATAGACAATCGAAGAAAAATATCTTTGTGGCAGGAGCAAGCGGAGCCATCGGACGCAGGCTTTGCCGGTTGCTGATTGATGACGGATGGTCTGTGATTGGCACGACCCGTACACCAGAGAAGGCAGCAATGCTTCGCGGTCTCGGTATTGAGCCGGTAATCGTAGACGTATTCGACGAGTCTCTACTACTCGAAATGGTGCGCAAGGCAGAGCCTGAGATCGTGGTTCATCAGCTAACAGATCTCCCTCCGGCTCTGGATCCTACGAAGATGGCGGAAGCGTTGGTTCGCAATGCTCGGCTCCGCGAAATCGGCACACGCAATTTGGTAGCCGCTGCCGCCGCCGCAGGTGCGAAGCGCGTGGTGGCTCAAAGCCTCGCTTTCGTCTACGCACCTGGTGCAAAGCCCGGCATCCTTCATTTTCCAGTTTACACTTTTGGCGAGGAGGGGCCCGTTCGTCCTGAGCTTGTCGAAGGACGTGAACCCGCACCGTTCTCCCTTCAACAAGTAGCCCTTCGACAAGCTCAGGGCGAACGGTGAGTCGGATGTGTAAACTACTTTCTGGCCTTTTTGAAGGATGCCAAATTTGGCATCCTTCATTTTCCAGTTTACACTTTTGGCGAGGAGGGGCCCGTTC
>JBAXSA010000099.1:0-9234 GCA_037130945.1 Pseudomonadota bacterium
CCCACCAGCCAGCCTCGCAAGGTCTCCCCGGATCCCCCGGCCTGCCAGCGGGACAGACGCCGCCCGGCCAGACTCAGGGGTTCGGAGAGGGTTTTGGGTAGTGACAAATCGGATCTCCCTACCAGGGATGGAGCAGCAGGATCGTGATGCCTTGCCCGGCCAGATCGATCGCGGCACTTTTCAGGGTCATATTGAGTTGGCATCCGTGATCAAAACAGATTTCATCAGGCATTATATCTCGTCAGCTCTTGACAACACCCGGACAACTTGGAGACTTATGGCCCATTTCGCAAGGTAATTATGACGCATTGCCGCGATACTCACTGGAGGACTTATGAATAAAATCACTTTTATTTCGATGCGGGTTTTGATGGGACTTGTCCTGTCGTTCAGCCTCGCCACCAGCCCGCTGGCTGCCACCCATCAGGACAGCGCCGATTCTCGGCACAAAACCCAGACCCATGCCAAGAAGCCATCCTCTCACCAGAAGACCAGCGCTTCCCAGCAGACCCGTCATCAGGAGAAAAAAGGGAAAACCTCGCCTCACAAAACCAGTGTTGCGAAATCGGCGAGCCACGCTCAAAAGAAACCGCATCAGGCTAGGAAAACCGCTGTGACGCACCCGACCCCTGGGATTCATCAGGCACCTTCCAACAACAAAAAGAAGGCTCACCGCGCTACATCTAGCCATAATAAAAATAAAAATAAAAAAACCCATCATTCACACCAGGAGTCCCCGACCCCTGATGATGTGATCATCAAGACTTCGCATCGCCCAGTTCATCAACCTCTGAGACTGAGTTCGGAGTCGGCGCTGGTGGTGGATCGAGAGGGCCACACACTGTATGCCAAGAACACCGGCGAACCTCTGCCTATCGCCTCGGTGACCAAACTCATGACCGCTATGGTGGTGCTGGATGCCCATCCGGCCATGGAGGAGGTGTTGACCATCGAATCGGAAGACAAGGATCGTCTGCGTTATAGCCACTCACGCTTGCGGGAAGGCAGCCAATTGAGCCGCGAGCAGATGCTGATTCTGGCCCTGATGTCTTCCGAGAACCGGGCCGCCTCGGCCCTGTCCCGCACCACCTTCAAGGGCGGCAAGACCGAGTTCGTGACGGCCATGAACACCAAGGCCAAGACTTTGGGGATGGATCACGCCCAGTTTCAGGACGGCAGCGGTCTCGACCAGGGCAACCAGGCCTCCCCGGAAGACCTGGTGAAGATGGTCAGGGCGGCGGCCCAATACCCCTTTATTCAGGCCGCCACGACCCGCAAAGAGATGATGGTAAGACCCGGCAAGAAGGGCGGCCCGCTGCAATATGTCAATACCAACCCACTGGTTCGTGCGGGTTCCTGGGACATTCATCTGAGCAAGACCGGATACATCGACGTGGCCGGTCATTGCCTGGTGATGCAGGTGATGATTCAGAATCAGCCTATCAGTCTGGTGCTGCTCCGTTCCTATGGGAAATTCACGGCCTTTGCCGACGCCCAGCGGGTGCGGCAGTGGCTCAGACAAAACTAATAAATAGCCCACTCACCCACCCTGCTTAAAACCGCGAGTCCCTCCATGTTGCGCATTTTATTTTCATTTTCACTTTCCCGAAGCTGGCTGGCCGGTCTCGCAGCTATTCTGAGCGTCTCGCAGACCCTGGCGGCCACCTATGTTCTGCCGCCTCCCGACATTGATCTGGTGGGCAATCTCCAATACACCGCAGCCAAGCACAACAACGATACTCTGTCGGATATCGCCCGGCGCTTCAACATCGGTTTTGATCAGATCACCCAGGCCAACCCCAAGGTGAATGCCTGGTATCCCAAGCAGGGCACGCGAGTCTTGCTGCCTAGCCGCTACATCCTACCCAAGGCAGAACGTCGCGGGGTGGTACTGAACCTGCCGGAAATGCGCCTCTATTACTTCAAAACGGTAGAGGGGGTACCGCAAGTCGAGACCCATCCCATCAGCATCGGCCGGATGGACTGGCAAACCCCGCTCGGTCTTACGACGATCACAGAGAAGCTTCGCAATCCCGCCTGGCACCCCCCCGAGTCCATCAAGCGCGAACACGCCAAGGAAGGCGACATCCTGCCGGACGTGGTGGAAGCAGGCCCCGATAATCCACTGGGAGAATACGCGCTACGACTCGGCGTCAAGGGCTACCTGATCCACGGCACCGACAAGGAGTACGGCATCGGCATGCGAGTGACCCACGGCTGTATTCGCATGTATCCCGAGGATATTGAACAAATCTTCCGGCAGGTAGCGGCTAAAACGCCGGTGCAGTTCGTCAATCAGCCTATCAAGCTGGGCTGGCAGGCCGATATTTTGTTCATCGAGGTTCACCCGTCCCTGGAGGAGGATAACCTCACCCCACAGGCCTTGCTGACCAAGGCCGAGGAAATGGTCGCCCAAGCCACCCAACAGCGCCGGATTCGTCTGGATCGCCGGCGTCTCCAGATGGCCGTCCAGACCCCGAGCGGTCTGCCGATTCCCATTGGGAAACCATAAGGCACCTAGACCAACACCAAGTTGTCGCGGTGGATGAGTTCTGACTCGTCCACATAGCCGAGGATTTCCTCGATGCGGCCACTCGGCTGGCCGAGGATGCGGCTGGTTTCCGCCGAACCGTAGTTGATGAGACCCCGGGCGATTTCCATCCCGTTGGGATCGAGGCAGGCCACCACCTCGCCCCGGGCAAATTCACCCGCCACCGCCGTCACACCCACGGCCAGCAGACTGCGGCCGGCTTGGCGCAACACCTGGACGGCACCCGCGTCCAGGGTTAGACGCCCACGCACCTGAAGCTGACCGGCCAGCCACCGCTTGCGGGCCGCTTCGGGCTCTTGCACCGGCAGCAGCAGGGTACCCAGGGGTTCGGCCCGATGGATCCGTTCCAGCACCCCGGCGGCCCGCCCAGGGGCAATCAGGGTCAGGGTGCCGGAGCGTGCCGCCAAACGTGCAGCCCGGATCTTGGTGACCATCCCGCCCCGCCCCAGGCCGCTGATGCTGCCGCCCGCCATCACGTCCAGCTGGGGATTGTCAACGGGGGTCTCGGGGATCCATTGGGCTTGGGAGTTAAAACGGGGATCCCGGTCAAAAAGGCCGTCCTGGTCGGTGAGCAGAATCAGCAAATCCGCCTCGATCAGATTGGCAACCAGGGCGGCCAGAGTATCGTTGTCGCCAAAACGCAGCTCCTCGGTGGCGACCGTGTCGTTTTCGTTGATGACCGGCACCACCCCCAGTCCGAGGAGGGTGAGCAGGGTGCTGCGGGCATTCAGGTAGCGTTCCCGGTGGGCGAGATCATCGCGCGTTAGGAGTACCTGGGCCGTGTGCAGACGGTGACGCTCAAAACAGGCCTCGTAGGCACGAATCAGCCCCATTTGGCCGATAGCGGCCGCCGCCTGGAGCTGATGCAGGCTACGGGGGCGCTGCGTCCAACCCATGCGGCTCATGCCTTCGGCCACTGCGCCGGACGACACCAGGGTCAGTTCGTTACCCGCATGGCGGAGCGCCGCCATCTGCGCGACCCAGGGCATGAGCAGTTCGCGGGAGAGACCCTTGCCATCCGCAGTGAGCAATGCGCTGCCAATCTTGACGACCCAGCGCCGAGTAGCGGGAATCCGCTCACGCCCAGCCATCGCCCAGGTCTCCGTCAGGGATGGCGACGGCCTGTGAGGCCCACACCTGTTCCAGGCGATTCATCAGGGCAAAGACCAGGGCTTCGGTGCCACGACCGTCCAGAGCCGACAGAGTATGGACTGCCCCTTGCCAGTCCAGCGCCTCGATTAATTGGTTTTGACGGGTCTGGCATTCTTCCGGATCGAGCAAGTCGAGTTTATTGAACACCAGCCAGCGTTCCTTGGCCGCCAGATCCGGGCTGAACTGGGCCAGCTCTGATACCAGGATATGTACCTGTTCGGCCACCGCATCAAACCCTTCGGGCGGTGCCAGATCCACCAAATGCAGGAGAATCCGGGTACGCGAGAGATGTCTCAGGAACTGGATGCCCAACCCGGCCCCCTGGGCTGCTCCGGCAATCAGTCCGGGGATGTCGGCCATGACAAAACTCCGGTACGCGCCGACCCGCACCACGCCCAGATGGGGATGGAGGGTGGTGAAGGGATAGTCGGCGACCTTGGGGCGCGCGGCACTGATCTTGCGGATCAGGCTGGACTTGCCGGCATTGGGCAGACCCAGCAACCCGACATCGGCCAGTAAAATCAGCTCCAGACGTAACTGGCGCTGCTCTCCGGGACTACCTGGACTGAACTGGCGGGGGGCGCGATTGACGCTGCTCTTGTAACGGGTGTTGCCGAGGCCATGAAAGCCGCCTTGGGCCACCAACAGCGATTGCCCGACCTCCAGCAATTCGCCCAGGGTTTCTCCGGTCTCGTCGTCGAACACACGGGTACCGACTGGCACGCGGATCGGGAGATCCTGCCCCCCCCGGCCGGTACAGCCGCCACTAGCGCCTTTCTTGCCGGATTCGGCGCGATGGATCCGGGCGACCCGGAATTCGGCCAGGGTATTCAGGGCATTGTCCGCGACCAGAAACACCTGGCCGCCATCTCCGCCATCCCCGCCATCGGGGCCGCCGCGAGGAATGAACCGCTCGCGCCTAAAGCTGACACAGCCGCTGCCGCCATGACCCGCCTCCACGCGAACCACGACCTCATCGATAAACTTCATGGGCAAACCTCAAAAATGAAAAAGCCCCGCCTGGGCGAGGCCTTTTCGCGAGCCCCCGTCATCGGTCAGGCGGGATTGACGACACTGACATACTGACGATTCAGATAACCCTTGATTTCAAACTTCACCACGCCATCGGTCAGTGCGAACAGGGTGTGATCGCGTCCCAGTCCGACATGGGTGCCATTGTGAAACTTGGTTCCCCGCTGCCGCACCAGGATGTTGCCGGCACGCACCTGCTGACCGCCAAACTTCTTGACACCCAAGCGTTTGGATTCGGAGTCCCGACCGTTGCGGGAACTACCACCTGCTTTCTTATGAGCCATTGTTAACCCTCCGCCTGACGAATACCCGTGATCTTCACTTCGGTAAACCACTGCCGGTGGCCCTGGCGCTTCATGTAATGCTTGCGGCGCCGGAATTTGATGATGTGAATCTTCTTGTCGCGGCCCTGCGTCTGAACCTCGGCGGTGACCGTGGCTCCCGCCAGATAGGGCGCGCCCACATGAATGGCCTCGCCATCGGCCAGCATGAGAACCTTCTCGAATGCCACGGTTGAACCCACCTCAACGGTCAGCTTCTCCACGCGAAGCTTGTCGCCTTCCGCCACCTTGTATTGTTTACCACCGGTCTGAATCACCGCGAACATCGGAAAATCCCTCACTCAAGTTAAGTTGCTTAATGCCGCGACTGGGCGGAAAACCGCCTATCATACGAGTCGACGGGTCACAAGGCAAACAGGCTGCGACGGGTCTGTGCAATAACGTCAATCGCCTTACATCAGGCTCAGCATCAACTGGTTAAGGCGCTGCACAAAGCTCGCCGGATCCTCCAGGGTGCCCCCTTCGGCCAGGGTGGCCTGATCCAGAAGGATGGCCGACAGGTCGGCAAAACGGCTCTCATTGCCTTCACTCTCAAGACGCACCAGCAGCGGATGGTTGATGTTGATCTCCAGAATAGGCGCGGTCTTGGGGCCTTCCTGGCCGACCGATTTCAAAACCCGGGCAAGATTCGGGCTCATGTCATGAACCTCGACGACGAGACAGGCGGGTGAATCGGTCAGACGGGCGCTAATCTGTACCTCCTTGACACGTTCTCCCAGCACGGCCTTGATGCGTTCCAGGAGTCCCTTGTGTTCTTGTTCGGCCTTTTCCTTTTGGGATTTTTCGTCCTGATCCGACAATTCGCCCAGATCCAGGGCACCCTTGACCACCGATTGCAGGTGCTTGTCCTTATAGTCGGTGAGGCCCGACACCAGCCATTCATCGACACGATCAGAGAGTAACAACACCTCGATACCCTTTTTGCGAAAGACCTCCAGGTGCGGGCTGTGGCGGGCAGCGGCGGCGGTATCGGCGGTGATGTAATAAATATTTTTCTGTCCTTCCTTCATCCGGCCGATGTAAGCGTCGAGCGATACGTCCTGGGCATCACCCGTGGATTGAGTGGAGGTAAACCGCAACAGCCCGGCGATCTTTTCCCGGTTGCCAAAATCCTCACCGGGTCCTTCCTTGAGTACCTTGCCAAACTCCTTCCAGAACTTTTGGTATTTTTCCCCCTCGTCAGTGGCCATTTTCTCCAATAGGCCCAGGATTCGCTTGACGTTGGCGGTACGGATGCTATCGATCTTGCGGTTGTGCTGGAGAATCTCGCGCGAGACATTCAGCGGCAGGTCATCGGCGTCCACCACGCCCTTGACGAAGCGGAGATACCGGGGCAGGAGCTTGTCCGCCTCATCCATGATGAATACCCGCTTGACGTAAAGCTTCACGCCGTGTTTTTGGTCACGATCCCACAGATCCCATGGCGCGCGTTGCGGGATGAACAGGAGCGTGGTGTATTCGTTGGTGCCCTCGACCCGGTTGTGAAGATAGGCCAGGGGTTCTTCCCAATCGTGGGAAACGTGCTTATAAAAGTCGTGGTAATCGGACGCTTGGAGTTCCTCCCGGGAACGCATCCAGAGCGCCTTGCCCTGGTTGACGGCTTCCCACTCCGGGGTCTTCTCCGGTTTTTTATCGTCCTCATTCTCATCTCCCTCCTCCTTTTTTCCACCGTAGGTTTCCTTGAGCATCTCAACGGGCAAGGCGATGTGATCGGAGAATTTGGAGATGATGGAGCGCAACTTCCAGGGATCGGCGAATTCCTTTTCCTCTTCCTTCAGGTGCAGGGTTACTGCGGTACCACGGTCTGCCCGTTCGATGGTTTCGAGCTGATAACGACCTTCTCCAGTGGACTCCCAGCGCACACCGTGTTCAAACTCAAGACCGGCCCGGCGGGTCTCAATCGTGACCTTGTCGGCGACGATGAAGACCGAATAAAAACCCACCCCGAACTGGCCGATGAGCTGACTGTCCTTGGCTTGATCGCCGGTGATGGTCTCCAGGAATTTGCGGGTACCGGAACTCGCGATGCTACCGATGGTCGCGACGATCTCCTGACGGCTCATGCCGATACCGTTGTCGGACACGGTGACCGTCCGCGCCTTCTGGTCGACACTGACACGGATGCGCAAGAGGCTGTCCTCGGCGTATAACCCGCTATCGGTCAGGGCCTCGAAGCGTAATTTCTCGGCGGCGTCCGAGGCGTTGGAGATCAATTCGCGAAGAAAAATTTCCTTGTTGGAATAAAGCGAGCGAATCACCAGGTTCAGAACCTGGCTCACTTCGGCCTTGAATTCCAGGGTTTCGGGATGGGCTTCGACGGACATGGTTGGATGGACTCCCTAAAGTTTGTGAATGGATTGGGGGATTCTAGCGATTCTACAGGGCGATGCTACCGATTCGAGTGAGGGTGTGATTGAATGTAGGCAATTGTGTGAATTTCAAGAGGTTGAATATGCTTGCCATGATGACCGTCCCTAGCCAGCCTTTCACCGATCAGCGTCCCGGCACTTCGGGGTTGCGCAAGAAGGTCAAGGTTTTTCAAAGTCCTCACTATCTGGAAAACTTCGTCCAGTCGGTCTTCGACTGCCAGACAAATCTCCGGGGGGGAACCCTGGTCGTGGGGGGTGATGGACGCTTTTATAACCGCGAGGCCATTCAGATCATCTTGCGGATGGCGGCTGCCAACGGTATCGCCAAGGTGCTGGTGGGGCAGGGCGGCATTCTCTCGACCCCGGCGGCTTCCTGCGTGATCCGCCGCTATGCGACCCAGGGCGGATTGATTCTCTCGGCCAGTCACAACCCCGGTGGCCCCGATGAGGATTTTGGCATCAAGTTCAACACCGAAAATGGCGGCCCCGCGCCAGAGGGCGTGACCGAGGCGATCTTTGACCGCAGCCGTGTGATCAATCAATACCGTATCTTCCAGGATGGCCCGCCCGTGGCGATTGACCACTTGGGGACACACTCGCTCGGCGAGATGCTCATTGAGGTTATCGATCCGGTTCGGGATTACGCCGATCTGATGGCATCCCTATTCGATTTTTCCGCGATTGCCGATCTCTTTCGCTCCGGTTTCCGCCTGGCCTTCGATGCCATGCACGCCGTCACCGGGCCCTACGCCCGGGAGATTCTGGAAACCCGTCTCGGCGCGCCCGCCGGGACGGTCATCAACGGGACGCCGCTACCGGACTTTGGCGGTGGCCACCCCGACCCCAACCTGGTACACGCCGCCGGGTTGGTGGCCCTGACACAGGGGCCTGCAGGACTCGACTTCGGTGCCGCCTCGGATGGGGATGGTGATCGCAATATGGTGCTGGGCAAGAATTTCTTTGTGACCCCGAGCGACAGCCTGGCGATTCTGGCGGCCAATGCTACGCTAGCCCCTGGGTATCGCGATGGGATCAAGGGCATCGCCCGCTCCATGCCGACCAGCCAAGCCGCCGACCGGGTGGCGGAACGGCTGAAGGTTCCCTGCTTTGAAACGCCGACCGGCTGGAAATTCTTCGGCAATCTGCTTGATGCCGGTCGGATCACCCTGTGCGGCGAGGAAAGTTTTGGCACCGGCTCAAACCATGTCCGGGAAAAGGACGGCCTGTGGGCGGTGCTGTTCTGGCTCAACCTGTTGGCTGTCCGGCATCAACCGGTCGAGGCCATCGTCCGCGAACACTGGCGAACCTACGGCCGCCACTACTACAGCCGCCATGATTACGAGGCCATCGACGCCACCGCCGCCGAAGGGCTTATGGGCCATCTTCGCGGACAGATCCCGGATTTGCCCGGCCAAACCCTGGCTGGACGGACAGTGGCCTATGCCGACGATTTTGCCTATACCGATCCCATCGACGGCAGCCAAACGGCACGCCAAGGGCTACGCATTGGATTCAGCGACGGTGCCCGTCTGATCTTCCGCCTCTCCGGCACCGGCACCGAGGGCGCCACTCTGCGGGTCTATCTGGAATGTTATGAGCCCGATCCAGCCCATCAGGATCAGGACACCCAGATGGCCCTACAACCCCTGATCGATCTGGCTCAATCGATGGCCGAGATCGAAGCACGGAGCGGCCGCGCCACTCCGACGGTGATCACCTGAGGCGAAAAACCCATGCCGAATGACATCCGCCTGGGCGTCAACATCGACCATATCGCTACCCTGCGCCA
>JBAXSA010000100.1:0-9220 GCA_037130945.1 Pseudomonadota bacterium
AATAAACCCTTCCAGGGCACCGTGGTGGAAGACAGCCTCCTGTATCTTCTGCCCTGTCATCAGCTGGCTCGTCTTCAGAAAGGGCATCCGGATTTCAGGGAACACTTCAATGCCTCCCTGACGGCCAGATTGCGGCGTGCCTTGGTGACACTGCACCAATCCCAATCGACCGGGGTAGGGCTCTTGACAGTCACCGCCGGTGCCCTGTTGAGTCGGCCCTGCGTGACAATCCCCTCCGAAACCTCCATCCAGCAGGCAGCGCGGGTGATGGCTCGGGAGGCTGTTTCGGCGCTGTTGGTGGTCACGCCCGCTGGCGATATCGCAGGACTCGTGACCGACCAGGATCTCCGCAACCGCTGTGTGGCCGAGGCTCTTCCCGTGGATCGTCCGGTACGGGAAATCATGACCGAACGGTTGCATACCTTATCGAGCGACACCCTGGCCTTCGATGCCTTGCTCAACATGACCCGCCTCAAGGTTCGCCATCTCCTGGTGATGTCGGGCTCGCACCCCCTAGGCATTATTACCAGTGACGATCTGATACGCCAGGAAAGCGCCAATACGCTCTATCTGGTGGGCGAGATTCACCAGTGCCGTAGCGTTGAGGCCATCTTGGCGATCAGCCGCCGGTTGCCCGACCTCCAGCGAGGCCTCGCAGCATCGGGGGTCACCGCCCATCATATCGGCCAGGCCTTGTCGGCGGTTGGCGAGGCCATTGCTGACCGTGTGCTGCAACTGGTAGAGGCCGAGTTGGGCCCCCCGCCGGGTGCCTTTCTCTGGATGATCGGGGGATCCCTGGCCCGCCGGGAGCAAACCACCTGCCGGGATCAATATAGTTTTTTGCTGCTGTCCGAGCAGGCCATGGCGGCACGAGATGGCTATTTTGCCGAGTTTGCACAGCGAGTCCGCGATGGTTTGGAAAGCTGTGGCTATCCACGCTCCCCTTTTGAGACCATGGCCAGTCATCCTCAGTGGCGCCAGTCGTTAAAAAGCTGGCATGTTCTTTACGCGGACTGGTTGCGCCAGCACACGCCCCAGTCGCTCCATTTCGCGAGCATCCTGGCGGATCTTCGGCCACTGCGGGGAGATGAATCCCTATACGAGCCCTTCCATCGCCATTTTTTGCAGGAAGCCTCGGAAAACCCCCTCTTGCTGGCTGGGCTGGCTGCCAACCTGGTAAAAAACCGGCCACCGATTGGTTTTTTCCGCCATTTTGTCCTGATTCAGGGGGGTGAACATGCCAACACCTTTGACCTCAAGCGTGGAGGGCTGACACCCATTGTCAATCTGGCGCGCCTCCATGCCCTGGCTGCGGGGAGCCCGGAACTCCCGACCCGCAATCGGCTACGCGCGGCCGCCGAGGCCGGAGTCCTGAGTCAGGAAGGGGCGGACAACCTTTTGGATGCCCTGGATTTTATGGGTGCCCTGCGGATTCGTCATCAAGTCGGGCAGCTACAAGCCGGCCAGGTGCCCGACGACTATATCCCACCGGATCGCCTGTCCTCCCTAGAGCGAGGCCACCTCAAGGACGTCCTGCGGGTCATCAACATCCTGCTCGACGCCCTGGCCCAGCGTTATCTAACGGATCGTCTGCTGTAGTATGTGGCCTTTCTCTTGGTGGGAACCCGACGCCATCCGGCAACGGCTGGCAGAAAACACCCCCCCCGGGCCGCTTCGTGACTATTATGCGGTGCCTTGGCCAGAGCGTGGCGAGGACTACCGGAACGCCAGGTATCTGGCCATTGATCTCGAAACCACGGGGCTTCATCCCCTCCACGACGAGATTTTGAGCGTTGGCATCGTCGCCATTGTGGATCAGGCCATTCGCATGGATCAAGCGCGCTATTGGCTCGTGAAACCCACCCGGGAGATCCCGGCCAGCAGTGTCATCATTCATCAAATTACCCATGACCGCGCCGCCGGGGGCCGGCCGCTTCGCGAGGTACTCGACGAATTACTGCCGCAACTGGCGGGACGGGTATTGCTGGCGCATCACGCCAAGATCGAACGGGGATTTTTGGATGAGGCGTGCCGGCGTCATTATGGAGGCCCATTTCGCATCCTGACAGTGGATACCCTGGAGATGGCGCGCCGGGGACTAGATCGGCGATTAGTGCCGTACCAGCCCGCCGATTTGCGCCTCCACGCCCTGCGGGAACGCTTCGGACTACCCCGCTACAGAGCCCATCATGCTTTGAGCGATGCCCTCAGCGCTGCGGAACTCTTTATGGTTCAAGCCAGCCACCGGGAGACCCAGGGGCAGATCCTGCCGCTACGATCCCTTCTCACCCCATAGTCCCCTCGCAGAATGAGCTTTAGGGACTGGCAAGAGGAGCCGTAGGCGCTTGGGTGACTGCATCACTTTCCAACGGCTCGAACGAGGTGGTCACAGCGGCTGACAACTTGCCACGCATCTTCAAAAAACGCTGGCGTAGCCGATCATCCTGATCGGCGTGGATTTTTTTCTGAGTCAGGTATTCGTGGGTGATGTTGAGAGCGGCCATCACCGCGAGACGATCCACCCCAATGACCTTGCCGGTATTGCGGATCTCCCGCATCCGGGTATCCAGAAACCGGGCCGAGGTGCGGAGACCTTCCTGCTCGGACTCCTGGCAGGCGATTCTATAATCCTTGTCGAGGATCTGGATAGTGACGGCGACCTGGGATTCGCTCACAACTCTGTCTCCATGGCCTTGAGGCGGACGATCATGGATTCCACCCGGGTACGGGCCAATTCGGTTTTTTCAATCAGCTCGGCCCGTTCCGCGATCAGGCCGGCCTGACGGTCACGAAGCACGCGATTTTCATCCTGGAGCAGCCCACAAGTACTCACCAGCTTCTCGACGTGCTGTTCGAGATAGAGCAGGTCTTCTTCCGTCAAGGTCAATCGAAGCATGTCGGTCATAGGGGCACAAGTTTAAGGTTGCGAGGAAGCAGGGGTCAATCCCTATTTCTAAAGATGTAAAATCCGGATTCGATGATTTTCCCCTGCCCTGTGATAAAGCCCTGTCCATGGCTCCATGCGCTGTTCCTAAAAACTTGAAAATAACCCTAAAATCTCCTGATAATCGCTAATTCGTTGTTTTTCCCACCGATGGGATTGGTTACCCGGTGCCGTTACGCTTTGTTCAACGCTTCGCTCCCAGCCCTGAAACCATACGCGCCCACCCATGGCTCCGTCCCATGGCGGGATGGCTGACGGATGACCGGTTATGGCGGATCAGCCCGCACGGCACCGCCATGGCCGGAGCCATCGCGGTCTTTGTCTGCTTTTTGCCCATCCTCGGTCAAACTTTGGTGGCGATTATTCTGGGACTTTTTTTTCGGGTTCACCTGCCGATCCTGTTCGGGATCCTGGTTTTGGGTACGCCGATTGCCACACCACCGGTTTTTTATGCCTCTTACCGTCTGGGTACCGGGTTGTTGAACCGGCCCTTGCTGGTCTTTCCGGACGACTGGGATTGGGCGTGGTTGTGGCAAAGCCTGTCAACCCTCTGGGCCCCTTTGTGGGCCGGTAGCCTGGTGGCGGGTTTGGTCGCGGCCTTGATCCTGTACATCGCCATCCGCCTGGCCTGGTACTGGCGGCTGCTCCGGCGGTGGAAACGACGCGCCCGCTCGAAAATCGCCGGCGACACCCGCTAACCTGGGTGGATGACACTGGCGCACTGACTGTGTCGGATAGGGGATTGGCATAAATATCGCTTACGCCCTGGTAACGATGGATTTTTGACATGATAGGTAGCCACCATGATCCCGTTACCCCTCTCTGTAATCGAAGTAGAAAACAGCTTTCCGAATAGCCGTCCCCTGCATGAACGGGCGCTTGACGAGGCTGGACTCAACCGGCTGAACGGTCGCGCCCTAGAGATGAGCGCGGTCTTGCAGACCACGCTGGAGACCTCCGAATTGATTCCGCTGTTTGCCAAGCAGGCCGGCCGAATCGTTCCCTTCGAGGGTCTGAGCTTTCGTAACCGGCCGGCCAATCTGGACGTACTGATTGGCCGGGAGCCACCACATACCGCAGCTTACCAGATCCGATGCGACCAGCAATTGCTGGGCGATATCCGTTTCTTTCGCAGCCACCGGTTTAGCGAGCGGGAACTCGTGATCCTCGAAGACAGTCTGATTGCGCTCATCTATCCGCTCCGCAATTGCCTGCAATATCACGCGGCCGTGCAGGCCTCGCTGATGGATGCCTTAACCTCCGTGAAAAACCGGGCGGCCTTCGATCAATCGCTGCGGCTGGAGGTGGATCTTGCCCATCGCCGCAAAAACCCCCTGTCCTTGATCTTGCTCGATGTCGATTTCTTCAAGCGGATCAACGATACCCATGGCCATGCCGCAGGCGATCTGGCACTTCGGACGATTGCCAGAAGTACCGGGGAAAGTGTCCGATCCAGCGATATCCTGTTTCGCTACGGTGGCGAGGAATTCGTGGTACTCCTGAGCGGCACCGATACGGCGGGTGCCGCGTTGCTGGCGGAACGCATCCGTGAGGACATCGAGAGAACCGTGATCGGTTTTCTCGGCAAGGATCCCGTCACCGTCAGTCTGGGGGTCGCCTCGTTACTCCCCAGGGAGGATGGACAGGCGCTCTTTCGACGCAGTGACGAGGCCCTCTACCGGGCCAAACAGAATGGTCGCAACCGTGTCGAGATGGCCACCTGAAGATTCGCGATTCCCTCGCCCCCCAGGGCGGTTTGAGCTACTCTAAAGCCCCTGTCTAACTCACGAGTGCCCATGACCGCCACGCTTTCCATCGACCTCGGGGATCGCCGCTACCCCATCCACATCGGCGCTGGCCTGCTGACCCAGGCAGCCCTGTACCAGCCACACTTGACGGGGCGACGGGTGCTGATTGTCACCAATGAGACCGTCGGCCCCCTCTATCTCGAAGCCCTGCGGCAAACCCTGGCCGGTTTTACCGCTGTGGAGACCCTGATCTTGCCGGATGGGGAAAGATTCAAAAATCTGGAAACCTGGTCGCGGATTTTTGATCACTTGCTGGAACACCGCTTCGACCGTCAATCCGCCCTGGTGGCACTGGGCGGTGGCGTCATCGGCGACATCACGGGGTTTGCCAGCGCCTGTTACCAGCGCGGGATCGCCTTCGTGCAGGTGCCCACCACCCTGCTGGCCCAGGTGGACTCATCGGTCGGGGGCAAGACCGGCGTCAATCATCCCCGTGGCAAAAACATGATCGGAGCCTTTTACCAGCCCAAGGTCGTAGTGGCCGATACCCAAACCCTCGACACGCTGCCGGATCGGGAGCTATCCGCAGGTCTGGCCGAGGTCATCAAGTATGGTCTAATCCGCGACCGCCCCTTCTTTGAATGGCTGGAATCCTATATGGACAGCCTCCGTGCCCGCGACCCCGTGGCGCTGGCCGAGGCCATCGAGCGTTCCTGTCGCAACAAGGCCGCCGTCGTGGAGGCCGACGAACAGGAGGCCGGTCAGCGGGCTCTGCTCAATTTTGGCCACACCTTCGGACACGCCATCGAGACCGGCATGGGCTACGGCGTTTGGCTGCACGGCGAGGCCGTAGGTGCGGGCATGTGTCTGGCCATGGACATGTCGCGGCGCCTCGGCTGTCTGAGCGCCGACCAGGCCACTCGCGGCCGGGCCTTGATCGAACGCGCCGGGCTTTCTGGCAACCCCCCGGCGGGACTCTCTCCCCAGCAATTTTTGTCGCTCATGGCGGTTGACAAAAAAGTTCAGGCAGGCCAGATCCGTCTGGTATTGTTGGATGGTATCGGCCAGGCTCGGGTGACCCCCACGTTCGACCCAGCGGTTTTACACGCCACCCTGTCCGCTCACTGCCACGATCAGAAAGCCCGATAAAAACTTCCCGCCTGAATGAAGGGGAGGGGATTGAGAGGGCCGATAAAGTCGATTGCCTTCACACTGCCGAGGTTTTTTCAATGCCCCACCGCCTTCGTCACGCCCTCAGCCCGTATCTTCAACAACACGCGGATAACCCGGTGGATTGGTGGCCCTGGTGTCCAGAGGCTCTGGCACTCGCAAAACAGCAAAACCGCCCGATTTTGCTGTCGATCGGTTATTCCGCGTGCCATTGGTGCCATGTCATGGCTCATGAATCGTTCGAAAACGACGCCACCGCCGCCCAGATGAATCGGGATTTTGTCAATATCAAGGTCGACCGGGAGGAACATCCCGATCTGGATCGTCTCTACCAGACCGCCCATCAACTTTTGAGCGGACGGCCGGGAGGCTGGCCCTTGACGGTGTTTCTCGATCCCCAGAATCTTATCCCGTTCTTTGTGGGAACCTATTTTCCACCCCGCGCCCGTCATGGTCTCCCGGCCTTCGGGGGTCTGCTGGCGCGAATTATCGAGGCCTTCCGGGCCGACCGTCCGGCACTGGAAGCCCAAGGGCAGGTTCTACGCGAAAGGCTGATAGCCCTGTTTTCGGGCAGTCCTGGCGGCGAGGGCGAACTGAACCACCTGTCCTGCCGCCAGGCGGCGCGTCAGCAGCTGGCGGCGAGTTTCGACGACACCCACGGAGGCTTTGGCCAGGCACCTAAATTTCCCCACACCACCCAGCTCGAGTGGCTGCTGGATGAATGGAACCGTCCGGGACAGGCTGTGGATCGCCAGGCGCTCGACTGGGTGCTGCTGACCCTGACCCGCATGACTCAGGGAGGGATTTTTGACCATCTGGGCGGTGGCTTTTACCGCTATTCGGTAGATGAGCGCTGGGAGATCCCGCATTTTGAGAAGATGCTCTACGACAATGGCCCGCTCCTGGGTCTCACCGCCGATGCCTGGACGATCAGCCGGGATCCCCATTTTCGCGACGTCGCCACCGCCACGGCCTGGTGGATGATTCGGGAGATGCAGTTGCCGACGGGTGGATTTTGTTCCTCACTGGATGCCGATAGCGAAGGACACGAGGGCCGTTTTTATGTCTGGGATGGCTCCGAGATCCAGCAGGTTCTCGGCGAGGATTATCCCCTTTTTGCCGAGGCCTATGGGCTGGATCGCCGGCCCAATTTCGAGGGCCTCTGGCACCTGCGCCTGCAATTGGAAGCGGGTTGTCTGGCCAAGGCCTTTGGTCTTGACGAAGATCTCGTGGTATCGCGTCTTGCCAGCGCTCGCCAACGCCTCTTCGATATCCGGGAACAGCGGATTCGACCGGGCCGCGACGACAAGGTGTTGACCGCCTGGAACGCCCTGGCAATTCGCGGTCTGGCGCGGGCCGCACGCTGTCTGGACAATCCCGTCTTCGGCCAGGCGGCCGAACGGGCCCTGGATTTTATCCGCCAGCACCTCTGGCGGGAGGGCCGTCTGGCCGTGTTGTGGCGCGACGGCCAAAGCGCTGGCCAGGGGTATTTGGATGACTACGCCTTGCTGCTCGAGGCGGTGCTGGAGATGCTGTCCTGGCGGTGGAATAGCGCGGATCTGCAATTCGCAGAGGCGCTAGCGGCGGCCCTGCTCGAACATTTTGAGGATACCCGCCACGGCGGTTTTTTCTTCACCGCCGATGATCACGCCACGCCCATCCTGCGAACCCAATCCTTTAGCGACGACTCGCTGCCCGCCGGCAATGGTGTGGCCGCCAGCGCGCTGCTACGTCTTGGCCTGTTGTTGGGAGAATCTCGTTATCGGGATGCCGCTGAACGCACGCTGCGGGCCGGGAGCGGGCAGATGGCTCGATTCCCTTACAGCCATGCGAAACTTTTGAGCGCCCTGGGCGATTTCCTGACCCCTCCGGATCTCGTGATATTGCGTGGCGAACCTGCGGCCATGGCGGTCTGGCAGCGCACACTGCCCCCCCTGCGGCATCGGCTGGTATGGGCCATTCCATCGGATATCACCGATCTACCCGTCACCATCGCCCCTCCCGCACCCGCCCAAGGGGTATGCGCCACGCTCTGCCGGGAACATCGCTGCCTGCCACCCATCGAGGATCTGGCGATCCTACGGTCGCTCCTGGAGCCAGCATGACGAGGTTTTTCCCCCGTATCGGACTGATCGGCAAACAGGGCGACCTGCGGGTGGGCGGGACGGTGGCCCAACTCACGAATTGCCTGGGTATCCAGGGCCTCCAGGTGGTCTTGGCGGCGGGACTCGGCCAGGTGGCAGGCGTCAACCATCCGGAATATCCCGTCGGCGAGTTGGGGGGGGTGTGTGATCTGGTGGTGGTGATCGGGGGGGATGGCACCTTTTTGCACGCCGCTCGTGCGGTAGCGCCTTTTGGTATCCCCTTGGTCGGAATCAACCTGGGGCGGCTGGGTTTTTTGGCCGACATCTCGCCGGAGCGGATGTGTGATTGCCTGAGCCAGATACTGAACGGCCACTTCGAGGCGGAACAACGCAGCCTGCTGATGGTCAGACACCGGGAGAATCCGCCGGTCACGGCCCTCAACGATGTCGTCATCCACAGGTGGCAAAGCGCCCGGATGATCGAGTTCGAAATCGCAATCGACGGCACCTTTGTCAACGCCCAGCGGGCCGATGGTCTGATTGTCTCGACACCCACCGGTTCTACCGCCTACGCCATGGCCGGCGGTGGTCCCCTGCTTCACCCCAGTCTGGACGCGATCTTGCTGGTGTCGATCTGTCCCCATACCTTTAGCAACCGGCCCCTGGTCGTTCCCGGTAGGAGCCAGTTGCAGGTTCGCCTCATGGGGCAAGCGGATAACCCCGTGCTGGTCACCTTCGATGGCCAGATCAATCAGCCGCTCCCCCCGGGGGATTCCCTGCTCATCAGCCAATCCCCTCACCCCGTCCGGCTCTTGCACCCTCTGGGTCACAACCATTTTGAACTGTTACGCGCCAAGATGGGCTGGAGCGGCCATCCAGCCCTGCTCCCCAGCCAGCAGCCATTACCGATATGTTGAGACATCTTGACATCCGTGATTTTGCCATTGTTTCCAGCCTCGAGCTGGATTTTAGCGCAGGGATGACAGCCTTGACCGGCGAGACCGGTGCTGGCAAGTCGATATTGCTCGACGCCCTCGGTTTGTGTCTTGGGGATAGCGCGGACAGCGGCTGGATCCGCGCCGGTTGCACCCGGGCCGAGGTGACGGCGGTGTTCGATCTGGCCGATCAACCAGAGGCCCAGGTCTGGCTGGAAACCCAGGCCCTGGGTGAACCCGGGGAGTGCATCCTGCGGCGGCTTCTGGAACGTGACCGGCGTTCGCGGGCCTTTGTCAATGGCCGCCCCGTGGCCGCCGCCCAACTGCAAACCCTGGGCC
>JBAXSA010000101.1:0-9202 GCA_037130945.1 Pseudomonadota bacterium
AAGCCTTCTTCGACTTGTAAGTCGGCTCCACCTCGGTCGGCCACTTCTTGAGCTGAACCTTTGCACCTTCCTTAACCTGGAAATCCTTTGAGTTGATTTTCATCTTGGCTTCATCCTTTTACGAATTACAAATGCTGCGTCAATGAGTCGCCAGCGCTTCGAACCCTGAGATCACGTCGAATAGTTCTTCGTCGATGCCGTTCTGGCGCAAACGGTGGAATGTCCCTTTCAGGCCCTCCATCAGTTCGTCGATGTTCTTGTCGGCGCGCTGCATCGCCGCCAGGCGGCTGGCGTTTTCGCCAGCGAGGGATTCGGCGCAGGCCCGAAACAGCGAGACGAACAGATACCCGCGAATTAGCGCCCGCAAGGTGGTGGCATCGTCGGCCATGACCTCGGGCAGGTTCTTGCTGGGCCAGGGCCGCTGGGCGAGTTCGTGCCGCCAGGCATGGTCCAGGGGCAGCAAACGCTGCTGGACCGGCTGGTAAATGGCGCCAGCAGTGGGACGATTGTGGAACAGATGCAGTTCGCCGCTGCCACGCAGGTCATGGCTCGCTTCGCTATCGACCAGGATCTGCCCCACCAGCGGCGTGATGGCCTGGACGGAATTCGGTACGGCGAGGAGCCCGGCCAAGGTCAGGCCAGCGTCGGCTAGGCGATCGTGAACGCGTTCGCCGACTGCCCAGACCCGGGTCTTGCCGGGCCGCTCGGCCAGGGACTGCACCGCAAAGTCGGCCACCACGTCGTTGAAGCGGCCCACCAGACCCTGGTCCGAACCGAATACCACTGCGTTGACTACGACCTCCTCTGGCCGTAAGGCAGTTTCCACCATGGGCGCATTTTTCCGGAAGCAAATGCTCAGGCCTAGCTCCACGCTACGATAGTAATCGGCCAGGGCACGCACCGATTTCTCGTACTGACCGATGTTCGAGGCAGCCAAAGCCTTCATCGTGCGCACCACGGAGCGGAGATCGCCAGCAGTGTCGATCTTGCGCCGCAGGCTGGCGGTGGTGTCGCTCATGTCTTCTTGTTGATCCCGTGCCTGGAGTCGGTTTTCGGCTTGGGCTGGAAACCTTCGAGAGCGGCCCGGGCAATCTGGACAACGCGGGCCTGGTCTTCGTCGCTGAGGGTGTCGGCGGTTTCGAAGCGCGCACTGATCTCGGCCGGGATCGCCGCCGCTGCCTCGCGCACCGCCTGTTCGGCCTCGATCATCCGTTCGATGGGCACCGGGTCGAACAACTTCGCGGTCAAGGCCAGCAGGATGGCGATCTGCTCGGGCACTGAAACCGGCGCGAATTCCGGTTGCTTGAGGCAGGCGCGGATGCGCCGTCCGTGTTCGATGCGCTGGCGGGTGTCGTCGTCCAGGCGGGCGCCGAAGCGGGCGAAGGTCTCCAGTTCCTCGAACTGGGCATAGGCCAACTTGAGGTCGCCCGTCACCATGCGGTAGGCCGCGCGTTGCGCCTTGCCGCCGACGCGCGACACCGATTGACCGACATCGACCGCAGGCAGTACGCCCAGCTCGAACAACGATGGTGACAGGTAGATCTGGCCGTCGGTGATGGAGATTAGGTTGGTCGGAATGTAGGCGGAAAGATTCTGCGCCTCGGTCTCGATGATGGGCAGGGCGGTCAACGAGCCGCCGCCGAGTTCCGGGCGCAGGTGCGTGGCACGTTCCAGCAAGCGCGAGTGGATGTAAAAGATATCGCCGGGAAAGGCCTCGCGGCCGGGTGGCCGGCGTAGCAGCAGCGACAGCTCGCGATAGGCGCGTGCGTGGTGGGTGAGGTCGTCGTAAACGATCAGCACGTCGCGCCCCTGTTCCATGAAGTGCTCGGCAATGCTGGTGGCGGCGTAGGGCGCGATGTAGGCCAGGCCGGGCGGATCGTTGCCCTCGGTGACCACGACGACCGTGTACGCCATCGCCCCCTTTTCACGCAGGCGGGCGATCACCTTGGCCATGCCGGAGGCGCGCTGGCCGATGGCGCAATAGACGCACAGCACGTCTTGATCGCGCTGGTTGAGGATGGTGTCGAGCGCCACCGCCGTCTTGCCGGTCTGGCGGTCGCCAAGGATCAGTTCGCGCTGACCGCGACCCACCGGAATGAGCGCATCGACGACCTTGATCCCGGTCTGTAAGGGCACGGTCACCGGCGCGCGGTCCATGATCGGCGCGGCCGGACGCTCGATGGGCAGGCGCGCGCTGGCAGCCACCGGGCCTTGGCCATCCAGAGGCCGCCCCATTGGATCGATGATGCGTCCGATCAGGCCCTCCCCCACCGGCACGTCCGCCACATGGCCGCTACGCACGACTTCGTCGCCAGCCTGCAAACGCCAGTAGTCGCCGAGCAGGACGACCCCGATTTCGTCGGCATCAACGTTGAAGGCGATGCCGTAGAGTTCGCCGGGAAACCTCAACACCTCCTCAAAACCCACACCGGGCAGGCCGGACACCTTGGCGATGCCGGTGGCGACGCTGACGATGGTGCCGATTTCACGCGGTTTTAGTTGCGCCACATGGGCCTCGCGCGTCTGGCTCAGGTCGGCAAAGGCGCTGTCGAAGACGTTCTGGAGGCTATCGGGCGCGGTGGTCATGGCTGTTCGGCGCGTGCGTTCAGCAGTGCCTCGACGCCGTCTTGCAGTGACGCCAGGTAATCGTCGATGCTCCACGCCAGCTTTTGACCGTTGGTGGTGAGTTCGATCCCGCCGATCAGGTCCGGTGCGGTCTCGAACCGGAGGGCGAGGTCCGCCGAGAAAGTCCGGTTGAGCGCGTCTTGTATCGCCGCGCGCTGCACTGGCGGCAGCTCGAAGACGCTACGCACCAGCGCGGGTTCGGAGGCCGTCCTGAGCGACTCGCCAAGACTGTTTCGGGCTGGCTCGCCCAGTTCTCGCAGGCGGCGCAGGAATGCCTCCACCATGCGTTCTTCCAGATTGGCCGAGGCGAGATCGGCGAGCGCCTTGCGGGCGATGGCAAACACCTCTTGCCGGGTCCGCTGGCCGATAGCCTGTCTCAGACTCTGGGCTTCGTTGCGCAGGGTCTTTTGGCGCTTGGCGCTCAAGGCATCGGCCGCCTGACGGGCCTCGTCCATCAGCCTTTGCCGTTCAGCCTTGGCCGCATCGGTGGCCTGGCTCAGGAGCGTGGCGCGCTGTTGCTCGAAGGCTTCGTTCTTGTGCTGGAATGTCTCACGCTCCTGTTTTGCATCAGCCCTTTTTGCGTCGGCATCCGCGAGTTCGTCCGCGATACGCTTTTCCCGCGCATCGACGGCATCGAGGATGGGCCGGTAGAGAAAGCGCTTCAGCAACCATACCAGGATAAGGAAGTTGAGCAATTGCGCGCCGACGGTGAACCAGTCGATGAGCATGGCTATTTCCCGGCGACATGAGCGATGGCCTGATTCCAGAACGGATTGGCGAACAGGAGAATCATCGACACCACGAAGCAGTAAATGGCCGTGGATTCGATCATCGCCAGGCCGACGAACAAAGTCCGGGTGATGGTGGCGGAGGCGTCGGGTTGTTGCGCCAGCGAGGTCAGCGCGGTCGCCACGGCGCGGCCCTCGCCCAGCGACGGGCCGATGACGCCGATGGCGATGGTCAAGCCGGCGGTGACGATCGATGCCACCGCGATGAGGGTCATGCTGTCCATGGTGTCTCCTTTGCAATTGGTTTCAAGGTTTGGTGATTTGCGTGGCGGCGGCGATGTAGACCGTGGCCAGGATGAAAAAGATGTAGGCCTGCACCATGCCGGTGAGTAGGCCGAGCACCGTCATGACGATGGGAAACACAAACGGGGTAATGGTGAGCAGGATGCCGATGATCATCGCCCCGCTCATCATGTTGCCGAACAGGCGCACCGCCAGGGCCAGTGTGCGCGAGACCTCGCTGATGAGGTTAAACGGCAGCATGATGATCGTCGGCTCCCTGTAGGACTTGAGGTAGCCGCCCAGGCCTTGCCCTTCGATGCCGAACAGCGGCACGGCCACCAACACACACAACGCCAGGGCCGTTGTGGTCGAGAGCGAACCGGTGGGCGGCTCGAAACCGGGGAATACGGTGCAGAGCGCGGACAGGGCGACGAACAGGAACAGGGTGCCAAGAAAGCCGAGATATTCGCGCGGCTGACTCAGGCCAACCTCTTCGATCTGTTTTTCGAGGGTGGTGACGATGATTTCCAGCAGGTTCTGCCAGCGCGAGCGCTCCAGGCCCTGGGACAGTCGGCGGGTGACGAGTGTCGAGCCGACCGCCAGCACCCCCATCAGCCCCCAGGTGGTGACAATGGTGGCGTTGAGTTTGACCAGGCCGAACTGCCAGAAAATGATCGCGTCGGGACTAAGCTGCATGGCACGCCTCTGTTGACGAATTGGTTGGTTGTCGGGTCAGCCGCAGCACCAGCGGGCGGGCCAGCACAAAGCCGAGCAGACACAGCAGCAGCGGTTGCCAGGTCGATGCGCCGATCGTGTGTACGACCCAATAAAAGCCGGCCATTGCAATGCCCATCCGCAGCAGCAGGCTGGCGAAGAACCACAGCGCCGGACGTGGGGAAGTCAGGCCCCTTTGAACCGTCCACCACAGGCCGCCGAAGAAGATCGCGCCGAGCAGCAGACCCGCCAGTGCCGCCAACGTCCAGCTCAGGGCGTCAGGCATCGCCATCCTCCTCATCCTTCTGTGGTTCACGCATGGCTCGCTCTTCCTTGGCCACCCAGTGCCAGGCGTTGAAGCAGCCGATGGCCAGCCCGGCCATTAGCAGCGCCAGTGTCCAGGAACGACCGCCCGGATAGTGCCGGTCCAGCCAGAGCCCGAGCGCCGCGCCGAGCAGGGTCGGAATCGCCACCGACCAGCCCACCAGCCCCATCATGCCCAGACCGAACCAGACGCCCGCCGAGGGGTTGCGCTGGGCCTTGAGCTTGCGTGTCGCCTTGGCGCCGACGGTCTGTGAGAGCAACGGCTGTGGCTTGGCAAGCGGCTTGTTGGGAGGTTCAGTCATTGTGGAAGGTCGCCATCCGGCGAATCAGGCCGCTTTCCAGCTTCGCCAGCACCGAGCGCATGTCTTGCTCGTGCTCGTCCAGCGTCAGGAACTCCCGTTCCACCGCCGCGCGCAACTGGCTGAGGTCGTTTCCCGCCAGAGCCCGGCGCACGGAAACCAGCACATCCGCGCCAGTCTTGACCAGCACGCCCTCGTCCACCGCCACATAGACCTCGCCATCCGCTTCGGTTTCGTAAACCAGGATGCCCGGCACCAGCGCCGCCACGCAATCGAGCCGGCGCGGCAGAATGCCGAACGCGCCCTCGCGCATCTCGGCGACGATGCGCGACACGCCAGCTTGGTCGGCGAAGATCTGGAAGGGCAGGAGCACCTTAAGATTCATCAGGGGCAGCGACATGCGTGTCCTCCGTCTTTGGCTTGGCCTTCGCTTCATCTACCGCCCCGATCATGTAGAGCGCGCTCTCCGGAACGTCCTTGAACTCGTCGGCCAGGATGCGCTCGCAGCCGTCTAGCGCGTCGGCCAGGCTAACCAGCTTGCCAGGCAAGCCGGTGAACTGCTCGGTGGTAAAGAACGGCTGGGTGAGAAACCGCTCCAGGCGGCGGGCGCGGGCGACCACGTTGCGGTCGTCCGGCGAGAGCTGCTCCAGGCCGAGCATGGCGATGATGTCCTTGAGTTCCGTGTATTGGGCGAGCGTGCGGCGGATTTCTTGGGCCAATTGGTAATGGCGTTCATAGACAATGCCCGGCGTGGCCATCTTGGAGTTGGACTGCAAGGGGTCGATGGCCGGGTACAGGCCTTCGCTGGCCCGCTTGCGTGACAGCACGATGGCGGCGGAGAGGTGTGAAAAGGTATGCACTGCCGCCGGATCGGTGAAATCGTCGGCCGGCACGTACACCGCCTGAATCGAGGTGATGGCGCCGGTATCGGTGTTGGCGATGCGCTCTTCCAATTGCGACAACTCGGTGCCCATGGTCGGCTGATAACCCAGGCGCGACGGCATCTGGCCCATCAGTCCGGACACCTCCATGCCGGCCTGGATGAAACGGAAGATATTGTCGATCAGCAGCAGCACGTCGCGATGCTCGTCGTCGCGAAAATACTCGGCCATGGTCAGCGCCGCGTGGCCGACGCGAAAGCGCGCGCCGGGCGGTTCGTTCATCTGCCCGAACACCATCACCATGTTGGGCAGCACGCCCGCCGCCTTCATGTCGCGGTAAAGTTCCTCGCCCTCGCGGCAGCGTTCGCCGATGCCGCAAAAGAGGCTCACGCCTTCATGTTGTCCGACCATGTTGTGGATCATCTCGGTGAGCAATACGGTCTTGCCCACGCCCGCGCCACCGAACAGCCCGGCCTTGCCGCCGCGCTCCAGCGGCATCAGGACATCGATGATCTTGATGCCGGTCTCGAAGATCTCCGACTGGGTGGAACGTCGCGCCAACGGCGGCGGCACACCATGCACCGAACGCCATTGCACGTCGGCCAACGCCGCTTCGCGGTCGATGGCATTGCCGAAGACATCGAACATGCGCGCCAGCGTGCCCTTGCCCACCGGCGCCCGTAGCGGCCCGCCGGTGTCCGTCACAGCCATGCCGCGCGCCAGTCCCTGGGTCGGCGTCAAGGCAATCCCGCGCACATGACGGGCATCGAGTTGCGCCAGCACCTCGACGACGATGTGGTTATCCGCGCCGGTGTTGAGCAGCGTGTGGATAGCCGGCAATCGGTCATCGAAGCGGACATCGACGACGCTGCCGCGCACCGCCGCGACGATGCCTGTATTCCCAAGGCCCAAACCGTCATGTTGACCGCTACTACCTGTCATGGCCTAATTTTCCTGAATCAAGCCAAGATCAAGGACGCGAGCAACGGATCTTGCGATCACGATGGCCTCGTCGGTAGAGATGATCCGAACGCTGACGGAACTAGCATCCGGTGAAATCAGTGGGGCCTGCTCATCATTACGCTGCGGGTCTAGCGCGACACCCAGAAAGCCGAGGCCGTCGCAGATGCGAGACCGGATGATCGGTGCGTTTTCTCCGATACCGCCTGAGAACACCAGCGTGTCCAGGCCACCCAACGCTGCTGCGAACGCGCCGATCCATTTTTTGACCTGATAGCAAAACAACGCGACCGCATCAAAAGCCCGCTCGTCTTGCGTTTCACGGTCGAGCAGGTCACGCATGTCGGAACTGGTCTCCGACACGCCGAGCAGACCGGACTGGGCATTGATCATCTCGTTGAACTGCGCCCCGCTCATGTTTTCGGTAGCAGCCAGATACCCAATCAGGCCGGGATCGAGATCGCCTGATCGGGTGCTCATTGGCACCCCGGCGGCTGGGGTAAAACCCATGCTGGTGTCGATGCTCTTGCCATCGCGCACGGCGGCCAGGCTGGCACCGTTGCCAAGGTGAGCGAGGATGACCCGGCCCTCTGCCACCTCTGTTCCCGCCAGGCGGGCCAGTTCCGCCATGAGATACTCGTATGACAAGCCGTGAAACCCGTAGCGCCTCACCCCTTGTGCCTCGAAACGGCGGGGGATCGGCAACAGCCGGGCTACACGGGGCATGTCATGGTGAAATGCCGTGTCAAAACACGCCACTTGGGGCAGGTCTGGAAATCGGCGATGAAACGCTTCGATCAACAGGATTTCCTCTGGCAGATGTCCAGGATCGAACGGACTTAACCGGCGTAGCACCTCTAGCATTTCCGGCGAGATGTGCTGCGGCTCGCCATACTGAGGCCCGCCATGTACCACGCGATGTCCTACGGCGGCCAATGCATCAACCCTGCTGAGTTCCTCGATCCAGTCCACCAAGGCGTTCACGGCCATTCGGTAATCCGGTGCCTCTACACACCGCGAAAAGTTGACTGCCGGATTCACCACGCTGGTCACCCGCAAGGTGGTCTCCGGTAGTCCAATTCGCTCGATACCGCCCTCCAAAATTCGCTGGAGCGAGCCATCAAGCTCGAACAACGCGTATTTGATGCTGGACGATCCACCGTTGATCGTCAGGATGTGCGGATTAGCAGATTTCATGGATGGACTCCGAAGGTAACCGTGGACCAGTATTACTGCCAACGAGCGCGACCGTCACCTGGCCCCATGCCGCCTGGGGGCATACCACCCGGCATGCCACCACCACCTGCTCTTATGGAACCGCCCGCTGGAGCGACGCCTGCTGCAGCGTTTGCTCCCGCAGCGCTACCCACTCCCGTAGCAGTCTTCGCTATAACGTCTCCTTTGACTATCTCGGTGGGTGGGGGCAGACCACGCGTCTTGGCTCGTTCCATCATGGCACTGTGATGTTCTTCAAGGAGCCTTGCACTTTCTTGGGCAGTTGTTGCAGCACGCATTTTATCGCTATATTGGTTTCGCTCCTGCTGCGTCATCAGTTGGCTGCCGTAGATCGGCTCATCTATTTGTGTGTGTTGGCCCATCTTTTTGTAATTGTGATGCTGTGTGTGATGGATTTTGATTCTGATCTGTTGGTACCGGGTCAGCCGCCAGCGCGAACCCATGGGGCAAAAGCACGGCGGTTACCAAGGCAGACAACTTGAATGCTTGTTTCATCATCGAGGACTCCTAAAAGCATCAATATTGGGTTGTTCATTTTGCAAACACGGCTGCTTGCATATATTTGCATCACCTATCCACCAAATTTCCCTGGGCGCAACGGTCATGTCTCCAATCTTGGCAAATGACGACCGTACACTGCCACAACGCAGAAAATCCGTTCCTGCACCAGCGACCTTTTCTTGATTGTGACAGTAACCACGCATCACTGTCAGTGCGCTAACACACATATGCGCCGCGAAGGCGTACCTGCCTCCCGCGCTGGAGCATGGGAGGCAGAGGGTGGTTCCGGAAAAGATGTGAATAATGCTCATACGAATTTGCGTTCACAGGAATAGGAATGGTAGGGTGGACACTGAAAGCTAAAAGCAACCCTCGGAGTCGACCATGAGACCACCCCGTCCTTTTCAAGAAGGGGCGAGCGAGCAACTCGAAGCTCTTCTCAAGACTACGCGACTGAAGGAACACTACCAACGCGTACTGTGCTGATGGATGCGTGTGAAGTTCAATCTGCCGGCTGAACAGATCGCCCGAACAATTGGCTGGTCGGTCCAGACAGTTTACCAAGTGCATTCCGACTTAGGATATGGCCGAGATCAGCTTCCACAAATTCCGTTTGTGAACCGAAGCTAAATTGATGGATAATGGAGGAGAT
>JBAXSA010000102.1:0-9132 GCA_037130945.1 Pseudomonadota bacterium
CGCGCAAAGGATCCGTGGTGGCCGGGTTGAGGGGATTGGATTGCGAGTCGCTCATCAAAAATCTCTGGTTCCGTTGGCTGAATCCCCCCCAAAAACCTTGGCAAGAAAGGCTACGGTCTCCTCGAAGGATAGCTCCCGCTGTTCGCCGGTCTCGCGTAACGGCTTGATGCCGAGCGTGCCGCGAGCCCATTCGTCATCACCCAGGATCAGGGCATAGCGGGCACCGCTGCGATCAGCCTTCTTGAACTGCCCCTTAAAACTCCCGGCCCCGCAATGGGTGAGCAGCCTCACCCCGGGCAGGGCATCCCGCAGCCGTTCAGCCATCCCGAGCCCAGCCTGGCGGAGCCTTTCTCCCCCCAGAATCAGGTAGAGATCGGCCTCGGCGGGATCGGGCAGAGTACCGCCTTCTTCCATCAGCAGCAGCAGGCGTTCCACCCCAAAGGCAAATCCCACGGCGGGAACGGCCGGCCCGCCCAATTGTTCGGCCAGGCGATCATAACGCCCGCCGGCACAAACCGTTGCTTGGGCACCCAGCCGATCCGTAGTCCACTCGAAGACCAGCCCGGCATAGTAGTCGAGCCCTCGCACCAGTCGCGGGTTGATCTGATAGGGTAGATCCAGGTGATCCAGCCCCGCCAGAAGTTCCGAGAAGCGCCCCCGGGAATCGTCACCCAGAAAATCGGCCAGAACCGGGGCTCCCGCCAGTATCCCGGCCAGGGCCGGATTCTTGCTGTCCAGCACCCGCAGGGGATTTTGCTCGAGACGCCTTTGGCTGTCCTCGTCGAGGGCTTCGTGGTGACGGCGCAGGTAGGCGGTCAAGGCCTCGCGAAAACCGGCGCGTTCCTCGGGAAGGCCGAGGCTGTTGATCTCCAGCCTCAATCCGGTGATACCCAGCCCCGTCCAGAGACGGCGGGTGAGCAACAAAAGCTCGATCTCGATATCCGTGCCAGGAAAGCCAAAGGCTTCCACACCCACCTGATGAAACTGCCGGTAACGGCCTTTTTGTGGCCGTTCATGGCGAAACATCGGGCCGCGATACCAGAGGCGCCGCGTCTGCTGGATGAGGCCATGTTCAATGGCTGCGCGCAGACAACAGGCCGTCCCTTCCGGACGCAGGGTCAAGCTTTCGCCGTTGCGATCCGTAAAGCTGAACATCTCTTTTTCGACGATGTCGGTGACCTCGCCGATGGAACGGGCAAAGAGCCCGGTCAGCTCCAGGATCGGGGTGCGAATCTCCTGATAGCCATACCCCGACAATACTTGTTGACTGATAAGCTCCAGTCGCTGCCAGAGCGCCACCCGATCCGGCAGAACATCGTGCATGCCCCGGATGGCACGGATCCCTTCGGGTGTCATGGCGGGTACAAAGCGCTGCCGGTGATCACGGAATCTTCCCGGGATCCAGGGTAAATTTGGCCCTTCCACGATTCACAAAAGACGAATAGTCATAGGGTTTGCTATTGACCGTCACTTTGACCGCCGAGGGATGTTTGATCAGGATTTGAAACGGCGGAGTCCCTTGTAAAACCTTGCGCGACCCTTTTGAGAAGTCACCACTCATCAGGGGTTTCCGGCTGGCATCCTTGACACTCACCCAGGCGTGTTTACTAAACTCCAAAACAACCTCCGGATGGAGGGTGGCCGGGGTATTGGTGTCGGGTTCTTTGGCCGACAGCGGATCCGGTGCCTTGACCACTGGTGGTGCAACGGCAATGGGCGTGACAGGGGGGGTTGATGTTGATAAGGATGGCTCAGGTGACGCGCTAGAAGACAGCGGTGAATAGGAACCTGACTCTTCGGGTGGTGTGCGAGCAGCAAAAGGGGAAGTCAGTGGCAGACCATTGGAAAGTGACGGCGCGGAGGATTCCTCGGTCAACGCCTGAGATGAGGTATGCAGGTGTTTTTGCACCGCCGGCGATTGCCACCACCAATAGACCAGCAGTAACAGTCCAATCAGTAACGCGCCCCAGCGCATCAGACCCAATCCCATTCGCTGTCGGTCATGAAAGCGATGGTGACGGTTGGCCCGGAGAAAACGGGTTGTCGATCGGGGCTCAAGGCCTTTCATGCGCGCCTGGAGCGCCACTTGAATGGGATCCGGATCGAGGCCCACCAGCCGGGCATAGCTTTTGACATACCCTTGAATAAAAACCGGCCCCGCCAAGCTATCGAAACGATCAGCCTCGATCGCCGTGATGACCTGGGGATGCAGCCGCAACTGTCCGGCAACCTCCTGAACCGATAGATTTTTAGCAGTGCGTCCGCGCTGCAGCAACCGCCCTGGGCTTTCAGAATGGTGATTTTCAAATGGCGGCGACTCTGTTTGAGAGATAGCATTCATGGGTGAGAGGGCTCGTTCAGGGACTGGACTTCAGGGGCATCCGGAAACCGGGTCAGGAGGGTCTGTTGGTATTGCGCGGCGGATTTCAGGTCGCCCAGTTTACGCTCAGTCCGGATGGCTAGCCAGAGCATGTCTGGGGTGGCGGGATAGGCACCCAGATAACGTTGAATATAACCGCGGGCGGCGGGATAGTGACCCTGATCAAACTGGGCATTGGCCATGCCCGCAACCGCCCGGGAATAACTGGGGTTGAGACTGAGCGCCCGGCGCAGATAGCCTTCGGCGCGAACCGGGTCGCCACTGCGACGGGCGCATTGACCGGCGTTGGTGAGAGGCATCCAGGGATTACTGAAGAGCGGGTTATCGAGTGCCTGGCGAAATTCCCGGTCGGCCTCCTCGAAGCGTTGCTGATTACACAGAAAATTGCCATAGGCGTTGTGAATGTCAGAATCCCCAGGACTCAGCGCCGCCGCCTGGCGAAAATGCTCCTCGGCCTGAGGCGAGTTACCCAGATGTTCCTGCAGCATGCCCATGAAGTTGTGAGCCTGGGAATTTTTGGCGTCGAGGGCCAGGGCCTTCTGAAGATTCTGAAGCGCCACCGGCAAATTGCCCTTGCTCAGGTACGCCGCACCAAGTTGCACATAGATATCCGCAGGCCCCGAGGTTTCGGTGCGGTTGTCCGCTGGCGTCTCGGCGGGTTTTACAGGATTGCGCTGGCAGCCGGACAAGAAGACTAAAAACCCAAACCAGGCAGCCAGACCTAGCCTTTTCATACCCGCACCTCTGATGGCATGGCGGGAATCAGGACGATTACTGGCCGAGCGATTCGTCGGCTGCGATCCAACACCCGGCCCACCAGTTGACCACAGGCGGCATCAATGTCATCGCCCCGGGTACGGCGCGTCAGGGCCATCAATCCGGAGCGCGCCAGGCGCTCCCGGAACCGCTCGATGCGATCCGCAGACGAACAGCGAAAATGCGTGCCGGGAAAGGGATTGAAGGGAATAAGATTAACTTTGGCGGGAACCCCCTCCAACCGCTGGATCAGGGTTCTGGCATGGGCATCGCTGTCGTTGACACCCTCCAGCATGACGTATTCAAAGGTCACCTTGCGGCGTGTGTCATCACCGATGAAGTCGATGCAGGCCGCCAGCAGTTCCTGGATTGGGTATTTGCGGTTGATGGGCACCAACTCGTCTCGCAGGTCATCTTCCGGGGCGTGCAGGGAGACCGCCAGACTCACATTGCTGACCTGCTTGAGACGACGGATCGCCGGTACCAATCCGGCGGTGCTGACCGTCACCCGGTATTTTGAAAGTCCATAGGCGAGATCGTCCTGCATCATCGCCGTGGCGGTCACCACCGCATCAAAGTTGGCCAGAGGTTCACCCATCCCCATCAACACGATATTGGTCAGGGGACGAGCCCCCAACTGCCGTTTGACCACCCAAACCTGACTGATGATCTCGGCCACGCTGAGATTGCGGTTGAACCCCTGACGGGCGGTGGCGCAGAAGGTACAAGCTAGCGCACAACCGGCCTGCGAGGACACGCACAGGGTCGAACGGTCGTTCTCCGGGATAAAGACGGTCTCAATCTGGTTGTCGCAGTCGAGTTCAAACACCCATTTGCGGGTACCGTCCCGGGCGGTCTGTTCCAGCGCCACCCGTGGCCAGCGTATCTCAGCGCGTTCGTTCAATTCCGCTCGCAGACGCTTGCCCAGATCTGTCATCTGGGCAAAATCCGTGAGGCCGTGCTGGTGTATCCACTTAAACACCTGGTCGCCATGAAAAGGCTTGTATCCCCACTCGGCGAAACAGGCCTTGATCGTGTGGCGATCCATCCCCAGCAAATTGATCGGGCCGCTTGTTGTCATCGGGGTATTCAACGGAGGCGGGGACACAACTCACAAGCGGAAAAGAAATAGGCAATTTCGCTTGACGCAGTGTCTGGGCCATCGGATCCGTGAACGGCATTTTCGTCGAGGGTTTTGGCAAAGTCCGCCCGGATCGTACCTGGATCGGCCTTTTGGGGATCTGTGGCACCCATCAGCTCACGATTTTTGGCGATGGCGCCCTCCCCTTCCAGCACCTGCACCACCACCGGCCCCGAGATCATGAAGGCCACCAAATCCTTAAAAAAGGGGCGTTCCCGATGAACCGCATAAAACCCCTCGGCCTCGGTCTGACTCAACTGGCGCATCCGGGCGGCAATGACCTTGAGACCTGACTGCTCAAAACGGCGATAGATCTCGCCGATCAAATTGTTGGCCACGGCATCGGGTTTGATAATGGAAAGTGTACGTTCAACAGGCATTCGGCAAAACTCCCAAAAAACGCCAACCAGCCGGGATTCCCATGATCCGGATGGCGGCAAAAAACGCTAAAAAACGCTAAAAAAAAAGCCCATCAGGTGCCACAGGGGGGGGCAGAGCTGGTGAGACGGCATGGTAATCGCCACAGCTACCTCGGTCAAAGCCTACCCGCCTCTTCAACCATGGCGGCGGTAGCGTGGATATTGTTGATACAGGCTCATCCAGCGGGGTGCCGTCCGTTCCACCGTAAAACCCTGTTCAATCAGCTGGCGTGAGGCCGCCCCCAATCGCGCCAGGGTCGGAGGATCCCTAGCCAGGCCTTGGAGACGTGCGGTGAAATCGCTGGCTGTGGCGCACAGATAGCCATTATGGCCGTCGATCACCAGCTCGACATTACCGGGTGCTGGTGTTGCCAGGATCGGCAGACCAAGCGCCATGCCCTCCAGCACGGCGATCGACAGTCCCTCCCAACGCGAGGTCTGGAGATAGAGATCGCAGGCCGCCAGTCGGGTCAGGGCGGAGGAGTGATCGAGCCATCCCGTCACATCGAGATTGTCCGGCAGGGTGAGGGAAGGTGGCACCTCACCGCCGCCGATCCACAGAAATTGCACTCCGCTTCCCTCGAACGCCGCCGCCACCCTGCAAAACAGCGGAAAATTCTTTTGCGGCCGGATGCCCCCCACCGTGCCAACTCGCATCCCGCCACGAGGTCTCTGGCGGACGGGTGCGATGATGGCGTCGATGGCCGTCAGATCCAGCATATTGGGAATATACACCACCCGCCGGCTGACCTGGCGCGCCAGCCCGTATTCGGCAATACCACAAGCAACCGTGACTTGGGGTATCCAGCCCAATAGGTACTCAAGGCTCCAATAGACGCCGCGTATCACGGGATGGAGGTCGCGGCGCAAAAAAGCATAGCCATGCGGTGAATAGACCAGGGGGATTCGCCCCCATGGAAAGGCCAGCCGTACCAGGGCACCGGCCTTGCTCGAGTGGGCATGGATCAGATTGGGACGCAGTTCCGCCACGGTCTTTTTCAGCATCCCGAGGGCCCGGTAATCCCGCCCTGGCGAAATCTCGCGGCCAGCCGCCGGCCAGGGGATCAGGGACACGTCCTGGGAAAAACCCTCGGGACTGGCACAGGCACCTTCGTCGCGGCAGCCATGCAGGATGTGGTTGGTGACCCCCCCCCCGGTAGCCTGGCACAGTGTTCGCACAGCCTGAAGCGTACCGCTGCTAAAGGATTCGACGACATGCAGCAGCGTGACGGTCGAGGACGGCATCAGGTCAGACTCAACAGGCACCTCGCCCGGTAATCAACGCCGGCAGGGTGCGCAGCAGGATTGCGAGATCCTGTCCGAGGGTCCAGCCTCCGACATAGGCGGCATCGAGCCGGACTCGCGTCGGATAATCCAGGTTGTTGCGGCCACTCACCTGCCACAACCCGGTGATCCCCGGACACACCCGCAGATAATGGGCGGCGTCGTCGCCATACCGCGCCATCTCGTCAGGAACCACGGGACGCGGCCCCACCAGGCTCATCTCGCCATGCAGGACATTGAGGATCTGGGGCAATTCGTCGAGGCTGGCACGACGCAAAAAGCGGCCTATCGGAGTGATTCTGGGATCCTCGCGGAGCTTGGCACCCTGATGCCATTCCCTGGCCTTTTCCGAATCGCCGAGAATGTGTTGGTGCAGGGCTTGTTCGGCATCGACGCGCATGGTGCGGAATTTCAGGCATTTGAACCAGCGGCCATGACGGCCCACCCGCCACTGACGAAACAGGAGTGGCCCGCCGTCTGCCTTGATCGCCAGTATCAAACCCATTAGCAGGGGCGCGAATAGAGTCAGACCCAACAGGATGGCAGTGGCAACGCCCAGGATGTCGATCAGGCGTTTGAACCCCCGGCTGACCGGGTCGGTGAGGCGGTGACGCGGCACCCAAAATTGGATCCCCGCCTCAAGAGGGAAGGCTGATTTCAAGCGGGGGTTGTCTATCGCGGCAAAGGCCACCACCCCGGCCAGCACATCTTGTCGCAACAGGGGCTCGATCAACACCCCGCAGGTCTCGTCAAGGACGATGATGGCACCTTCGGCACCGCCATGACGGTAAAGAACCTGACGATAATCCCTTTCAGCCAGGCCGGCGAGTTCCTGGGGGTCGATGTGACCCGTCACTTCATAGCCGAGACTTGGGTGATTCTTGAGGTGTGCGGCCGTGGCCGCAGTTCTGGACGGGTTGCCCACCAACACCATAGGGATGCGCCACAAGCCGCGCCGATGCAGGAGCCTGCGAATCATTTGGCGTCCCACCAACACCAGCACCAGGGTACTCAGCCAGTATTTGAACAGCATCAGATCGGGGGGGATCGCCAGCATCCACCCTCGCAGGGCACCCTGTAGGGTCATTGCCGCCAGGATGATCAGCACCCCCTGGCGGATTTCCCGTCCCAGCGGCAGGCGGATCTGGTAGTGACGTAGCCCTTGAAACCCAAGCAGGACGAACGCCACCAGGCAGAATCGTTCGATCAGGCTCGTGGACAGCGTCCCCGGTAACACCACCGCCAGCAACATCACGATCAGGTCGCCGAACAACAGCAGGGCACCCCCGGCCGCGCCCGAAAAGAGGGATGGCCGGGGTATTTCTTGTCCCCCGGTGTGGGCATAAGCGGGCAGGGCAACCGGTGCAGACAAAACGGCGGAGATGGGTTCTGACATGGGGATTTTTCTAGTGGCTGGGTTTTAGACGATAGACCTCGAGGAAGGACGATCCGCCGGTTTGGCGAATCGCGCCCAAGATCCGCAAGCGCTCCCGGACGGGGGCCGCGAACCGGTTAGTCCAGTCCGGAGCCTTGCGAATCGGGGTTTGGCTTAACAATAACACCGCATCCACGGTGTCGAGCCGTCCCAAAATGGCCTTGGGAGACTGGCCATTGACTTCGTCATAGACCAGGGTGTCGATGGCCATCTGCCCAAAGCGCCGCAAGTCAAGCTGTTGGGCCAGCAGCAGGGTTTCGAGGTTGATGGCGCTGTCGTCACTGGCCAGCAGTACGGAGAGCGGCTGTTCCGAGGGGAGTGTCGCCAGCGCCGCCTGGGCCTCGCGGACAAAGCGTAGATCATGACGTGCCGCCATCGGCACCGACAACACCAGTGCCGTCCACAAGGCCGCCCAAAAACGGATGGCGCTCTGGTCGTAAACCCAGCCGGGCGCTTCACCGGCACCCGCCGCCAGGGCGGTCAGAAGAAACGGCAGGCCCATTGCCACTGGCAGTCCATAGCGCATATCGTGGTTATCGCTGAAGGCCGCCAAGCCCAGATAGACCACCAGAACAAACAGGGGCCAGAGCAAGACCCAACGCCGCCGTCCCGGTTCCCGGTATTGCACCGCCAAGACTAGCGATACCACGCCGGCCAGCAGGGTCAGCAGGGTTGCCGGCCACCCGCAGCGCCGCCACAAGGTGACGAGGTAGCCTGTGGCGTCCAGGCCATAGGAATAATGCGCTGCGAGTGGCCCTCGCGCCGATGCCAGCGCGTGGCCGATGATCTCCGTCCAATAGACCAGGTGATACAGGATCACCGGCGAGGTCACGGCAATCATGGCACCTGCGGCACGGGCGGCATCCGCCCAGCCGTGGCGCCGTACCCGCAGTCCCAACAGCAACGGTGCCATGGATAGCGCGAAAAAACCCGCCGAGGTCTTGGCCATGACCGCTCCCGCCATGATGACACCCCACAATATCCCGCGGCTCGAGGCCGTGGGTTCGTCAGGCCGCAGCGGCAACAACTCCCATAGCGGTAGCAGCAGCATCAGCGTGATCAAGACAGCCGACAGGGTATCCCCCAAGAATCCTCCGGCGATGCTGGCCGCCAGTGAATTGGTGCCGGCAGCGGCGCAGGCCAGGGCCACCGCCGGCCAGGGCACACCGGCGCGGATCAGGGTCTCGGACAGCCACAGAAAAGCCCCCAGGGTCAGGAGTGCCAACGACACCGAGGCCAGCCCCAGACCGGCCGCCGTCGCCGCCTGTTCCCCCCAGGGCAGACCCAGCCAGGCCATCAGCGGTGCCTTGACCACCAGGCTCAGGCAATCTCCCAGGCGAATCGAGCCTGGTTCGGTCAGGGCATGGGTCACGCAGGCCATGCGATGCAAATAATGGGCATCATCCCAGCCGAGCGAGGCCGGTTTGGAGTCGATGACCGCCGGCGCGACCAACAGCAAGCACAGCAGCAGGCATAGCAGCGCACCCGCACGATTCAAGAGCGACAACGTCATGACATCCCCTCCCGCAAGGGTTGATAGACCTCGGTCAGGGTGTACTCTGTGATGGCTGACCAATCGAAGTGTTCCCGCACCCTCTGGCGGGCGCACCTGGCGATCAGTGACACCACCACGGGCCGCCGGGTGAGCCGCCCGGCGATGATCGCAAGGGTCGCGAGAAACGAGCTGTGATGCGCATGGATGATGTCAAAACGCCGG
>JBAXSA010000103.1:0-9049 GCA_037130945.1 Pseudomonadota bacterium
ATCCAAATACCGGTCAACAAAATTTGGTCTCAGAGGCCATTTTTGGACACCCTAGCTTTATCCCATGTCCCGCACCAGTCTGACGGCCATCGACGGTCATCCGGTAGAGCCCGAACACTACGACGAGGAACGCACCCGGCAACTGGCCACCCGTGAGTTCAACCTCGGCGAAGCCACGCAACCCCAAGCCGGCAACCGGGTGATTCAGGGTCCGCTGGTGGGCCCCCGGCGCGCCGCTCGAATCTCGGTGGAACAGGGGATCGCCGGGCGTTTGGGAGCCGGTGTCACAGACGGGCCGATAGGCTAGTAGCGATAATGCGCGGGCTTGTAGGGGCCGGTTTTGGGCACGCCAATGTAGGCGGCCTGGTCGTCCCTAAGTTCCGTCAGGTGAACGCCGATCTTTTGCAGGTGTAGTCTTGCGACTTTTTCGTCCAATTGCTTGGGCAACACATAGACCCGGTTGGCGTAGTCCGCCGGGCGCGTGAAGAGTTCGATTTGGGCGAGCGTCTGATTGGTGAAGGAGTTGGACATCACGAAACTCGGATGCCCCGTGGCACAACCCAGGTTCACCAGACGTCCCTCGGCCAGCAGGATGATGCGGTGGCCCTCTGGGAAGATAATGTGATCGACCTGGGGTTTGATATTCTCCCAGGGGTATTGCTTGAGGCTCGCGACATCGATCTCGGAGTCAAAATGTCCGATGTTGCAGACGATGGCCTGATCCTTCATCGCCCGCAGGTGGTCGTGGGTGATGACTCGCAGATTGCCGGTGGCGGTAACGAAGAGGTCGGCCTGTGAACAGGCGTCGTCCATGGTCACCACCCGATAACCCTCCATCGCCGCTTGCAGGGCGCAGATCGGGTCGATCTCGGTGACCCATACAGTGGCCCCCAAGCCGCGCAGGGACTGGGCGCAACCCTTGCCGACATCGCCATAGCCGAGTATCACGGCAATCTTGCCGGCAATCATCACGTCGGTGGCACGCTTGATCCCGTCCACCAGAGATTCCCGGCAGCCGTAGAGGTTGTCGAACTTGGATTTGGTCACCGAGTCGTTGACGTTGATGGCCGGGAAAGGCAGACGGCCCTCGGCCTCCATCTGGTACAAGCGGTGGACGCCGGTGGTGGTCTCCTCGGTGACGCCGCGAATCCCCGCGAGCCGCCGCGAATACCAGCCAGGGGACTGGGCCAGCCGGGCTGTGATGGCGGCAAACAGTACCTCTTCTTCCTCGCAGGTGGGTTTGGCAATCAGGCCCGGATCCTGTTCGGCACGGCTGCCCAGGGTGACCAACAGGGTGGCGTCGCCACCGTCGTCTAGAATCATATTGGGGCCGCCGGTGTCGCTATCCGCCCAGTCCAGGATGCGGTGGGTAAAATCCCAGTACTCGATCAGGCTCTCGCCCTTGGTGGCAAACACCGGGATGCCACGCTGGGCCATAGCGGCGGCGGCGTGATCTTGTGTCGAGAAGATGTTGCAGGAGGCCCAGCGCACCGTAGCCCCGAGCGCCACCAGGGTCTCGATAAGGACGGCGGTCTGGATGGTCATGTGGAGGCTGCCCGCGATCCGCGCCCCATGGAGGGGCTGGGTGGCGCGGTATTCCTCGCGAGTCGCCATAAGTCCCGGCATTTCGGTCTCGGCGATGCGGATCTCCTTGCGGCCCCAATCGGCCAGGGTAAGATCGGCGACATGGTAATCGGTGAATGGATTCGGCGCGTTCATCAAAAATATTCCTCGGGTTATTTATTTATTTTACTTATTTTACAGACCGGCCTCGGCCCGCAAGGCTTCAGCCTTGTCGGTGCGTTCCCAGGTAAATTCCAGTGCCTCGCGGCCAAAGTGGCCGTAACTCGCGGTTTTTTGGTAGATCGGGCGCAGGAGGTCGAGCATTTGTATGATGCCCTTGGGCCGCAGGTCGAAGTGCCGCTTCACCCAGGCGGCAATTTGCTCGTCCGGCACCCGGCCGGTGCCTTGGGTAGTCACCCAGACACTGGTGGGTTGGGCGACGCCAATGGCGTAGGAGATCTGCACCTGACAACGGCTGGCCAATCCGGCAGCGACGATGTTCTTGGCAACATAGCGGGCGGCGTAGGCGGCCGAGCGGTCGACCTTGGAGGGATCCTTGCCGGAGAAGGCACCGCCACCATGCGGCGAGGCTCCACCGTAGGTATCCACGATGATCTTGCGTCCGGTCAGGCCACAGTCGCCCTGCGGCCCCCCCACCACAAAACGGCCAGTCGGGTTCACCAGGTATTTGATGGGGCCCTTGAGTAGTTCCGGGGGTAACACGGGCTTGATGATTTCCTCGATGACGCCTTCGACAAAGGCCGACTTCATGACCTTGCCATCCGACATCTCCGGGGCGTGTTGGGAGGACAATACCACGGTGTCGATGGCATCCGGCCGGCCATCCACATAGCGGATGGTCACCTGCGATTTGGCATCGGGACGCAGCCAGGGCAACTGGCCCGACTTGCGCAGCTCAGCCTGACGTTCCACCAGCCGGTGGGCCAGATGGATCGGCAGCGGCATCAGTACGGGGGTTTCATCGCAGGCGTAGCCAAACATCATGCCCTGGTCGCCGGCACCCTGATTGAGGTAGTCGTCGGAAGCCCGGTCAACGCCTTGGGCAATGTCGGGACTTTGCTTGTCATAGGCTACCAGTACCGCGCAACCCTTGTAGTCGATACCATATTCGGTATTATCGTAGCCAATGTGCTGGAGGGTGTTGCGGGCGATCTGGATATAATCAACGTTGGCCTGGGTGGTGATTTCGCCGGCCAGCACCACCAGACCGGTATTGCATAGGGTCTCGGCGGCGACGCGGGAATAGAGATCCTGGGTCAGGATGGCATCCAGAACGGCGTCCGATATCTGATCGGCAACCTTGTCGGGATGGCCCTCCGAAACCGATTCGGAAGTGAACAAGTACTCTTGTGGCATAAAGCCGCTCCAGGGAAAAACTAGGGAGGTAAATTCTACCTCCTCAGGCCGTCCCAAGATATACCGGCGACTATTTTCATGTTTTTAAGTCGCGGGCAAAATAAAGTATAAAAAAGTGTAACATTGGAATTTTTGTGTAGTAGTATTATATTACATGTACAGTTGTGACATTGGCGAGCCACACCGAAAGGTGTGCGTCACTAGGCCCGTAAAGGCTGACAGCCGGGAAAGACCGGCATCTAATTTTGTTGTTCGTTTTGTCCCCGCCCTAAAGGGACGGGGTTTCAGGAGTTTTTGATGAAAACCCAACCAGTCAGTTTCCGCTTACCCAAGGATGCCGTAGATAAATTGCGATCCATGGCACAAAATGGCGAGAGTATGTCCGGTGTTTTGTTACGTGCCATAAAAGCCTTGGATGAATCCTCCCTCAAGCAACCCCCCGTCACGGATCCCCTGACAAGCCGTTTTGACGAGTTGGTCAAACGAGTCGATGGCGTTAGCACTTCGCTAGGCCAGCTAATCACCCGCGTAAAAGTGCTGGAGTCTCGCGGTACAAAAGCGGTTCCAGCCGCGCCACAATCCAGCAAAAGTATGGAGGATTGCAAGCCGGAGCCCGTAGCTCAGGAGGAAAAGCCGGCTAGCGTCGAGACTGTCGAGATTGTTGAGACTGTTGAGTTTCAAAGTGAGGGCGAATCGTCTGATACTTCGGCCACAGCGGATGAAAAAGCCACTCGCAGCTATCCGTCAGAGATTCGCAAGATGGCTGTGAATATGAGACGGAGGGGCAAGAGCCCTGCGGCCATCATAGCGGCCATTCAAAAAAAATGCGGACGTGCGCCAGATAAGAGCAACCTGACCAGGATTCTGGATCGCTGGGAAAAGGCGAGGAATTCCTCCAAGTCGTCGGGCTCAAAAAAGTAACGGCTCGGCTCAAGAACACGACTAAAGTTAAAAAAGTTAAAGTGGATCCCGTTGATTGACTGACGCGGGGTTCACTTTAGCTTGTACCAGGATGCACTACCCCCAGCACCACGGCGTGACGGGCACCGGTGACAGACGGCAGGTTGCCCGGTCGACCTGCCAGGGTTTCCTGGGCCAGCCAGGCAAACGCGGTGGCCTCCATAAAATCGGGATCGACGCCCCAAACCCCGGTGTCTTCCACAGTCATCCCCGTCACCCGCGCCGCCAACCGCGACATGAGGTGAAGGTTATGAACGCCGCCACCACACACCAAAAGCCGCTGGCAATCCGGCAGGGCATCTTGCAACGCCTGAGCCACCGAGGCCGCTGTCAGTTCCACCAAGGTTGCTTGACGATCCGCGTCCTTCAGTAGGGTCTCACCCAAAACTCGTTCTGCCCAGGCTGGGTGAAAATACTCGGGGCCGGTGCTTTTGGGTGGGGATTTTGCAAAATAGGGATCCGCCAGCCATGCTGCCAAGGCGGTGACATCCACTTGTCCCGCAGCGGCCAGACGGCCTCCGGCGTCGTAAAAGGTACCCAAGACCTGCCGGGCATAGGCATCCAGCAGGGTATTTCCGGGGCCGGTATCAAAACCCAATACAGGCCGGGATGGGTCGGCGGGCAGGCAGGTCAGGTTGGCGATGCCACCCAGATTCAATACCGCCCGCGTTTCCTGCGTTGAACGAAACAATCGGGCATGAAAGGCCGGCACCAGCGGCGCGCCCTGGCCACCTGCCGCCATATCCCGGCGCCGCCAATCAGCCACCACCGGAATCCCGGTGCGTTCGGCGATGCGATGGGGGTCACCGATTTGCAACGTAAACGGATGGGGGCCTTGGGGACGATGACGAACCGTTTGGCCATGGCTGCCAATCGCCCGCACCTGCCGGGGTGATAGCCCCGCCGTTGCCAGCAAGGCCAGGATGGCGTCGGCAAGCCAGTCACCCAACTGGCTGTCCAGGTATCCCAGATGATCCAGCAGATCCGGAGCCGGGGTGGTGAGCTGGCCCGTGGCTAGCGCCCGTAGCGCATCCCGCAAGCCGGAATCAAAGGGGCTAAAGCGGCTGGCGAGGGTCACCGGCGGAAAATCGCCAAAATCCACCAGGACGGCATCGAGGCCATCCAGACTGGTGCCGGACATAAGTCCCACATAAATATGCTCAGAATTCATTTGGTACCACTAGCCAGAGTCACCAATAGGACGACAAACAGCACCACGAGACCGATGGGAATCAGTGCCCCCAGCCAATCCCGGGGTGCATCCCGGCTCTGTTCGGCCGCCGCTTTCACGGACGGCCAAAACCAAAATATCATCAGTGCCCCCAGGGCACCCACCAACAATTGTTCAAACCATTCCATCCTAAAACTCCTCCAAACCCGCTTTCGCGCACTGAGACCGGGCAGAGCCGCCAAATATTTTAAGCGTCCCCCTCGCCGGCCCGGGACAACCCGTACTTTCGCAGTTTTTCCACCAGGGTGGTGCGCTGAAGGCCAAGGCGTTTAGCAGCGTGGGCGACTACCCCCTCGGCATCGTCCAGGGCCTGCTGGATCAGATCCCTCTCCAGTTGGGCCAGGTGTTCCTTGAGATCCAGGCCGGCCTCCGGTAATGGCATGGCCTGGCCAAATCCCAAGGGTTTTATGCTGGCGGCAAGGCCGGACACCGGGCTCTCATCCACTTGGGCAGGGTCGTAATCCGGCGGGAGATAACGATCCGGCAGCTCCGCAATCCCCACCACCCCGTAGGGATGAAGAATCGTGAGGCGCTCCACCAGATTGGCTAGCTCCCGGACGTTACCCGGCCAACGATAGTGCTGCAGCACCAAGAGCGCCTCGGCGGTCAAACGCACCGAGCCGCGACGGCCAGCCTCAATGCGCCGGATCAATTCGGCCACCAGCAGCGGCAAGTCAGCGCTTCGCCCCCGCAAGGGCGGCATTTCAATGGGAAAAACGTTGAGCCGATAGTAAAGATCTTCGCGAAAACCGCCCCCTTCAATCGCCTCTTCCAGGTTACGATGGGTCGCCGCCACCACCCGGACATTGGCCTGCAGGGTCTTGTTGCTGCCGACCCGTTCAAAGGTTCGCTCCTGCAACACCCGCAACAGCTTGACCTGCATCGGCAGACTCATGTCGCCAATCTCGTCGAGAAACAGGGTGCCGCCTTCGGCCAGCTCAAAACGCCCCTGACGGGCGCTAATCGCCCCGGTGAAGGCTCCTTTTTCATGCCCAAACAGCTCGCTTTCCAGCAATTCGCTCGGAATGGCACCACAGTTGATCGGCACAAAGGCGCGCCCACGCCGGCCTGAGCGTTCGTGCAACGCACGCGCCACCAACTCTTTGCCGGTGCCGGATTCGCCCAAAATCAACACCGTGGCCTCGGAATCCGCGACCTGATCGATCATGTGACGAACGCGCCGCATCACCGGACTGTGACCTACCAGCTGCTGAGGCGGCGATGATGAACCCGTACCCTGGACGCTGCGCTGGGCATCGTGAAAGACCTGAACCCGCTGAAACAGGCTCACCAGGGATTCATGACGTAGCGGCAAGGTCAGTACCCCCAAAACACATCCCTCGTCGAGATCGGCATAGCCATCTGGGTCTTCGCTTCGCTGTAATATCACCACGGGCACCGGCGGGGTCTTCGTGGCCAGATCGCGTAGTAGCGCGCTCCGTTCTTCCGGTGCTACCCCAGGCCCGACCAGCAGTAGGCCAGGTCTTTCCGCGTCAAGCTGCGAGGCCACCTGGGAAGGCTGTTCAATCCCCCGCAAGGGACAGTCGAGAAACTCAAAAAGATACCGGCAGTATTGCTGAAGCGTGAGATCCGGCTCCAACAGCATCACGCTACCCCGGAAAGGGGGATGCAAACGGCTATCCAGGGGTGACGACATCGGATGGCCTCGCGCCTCCTAGTCTTTATCGAACTCGAGGTAGTCCCAGACCTTGCCCGTAAGGCTGTTCTCCTCCGCCGAAGCCCCCTCCACCAACTTGCCACGCTGCTGGTTCAGCGTCAGCACCCGTTCCGCGTCCTGGGCTAGGGAATCCATGCCGAGTTTGCGATAGGACTTGATCATGAGGGCTAGGGCGTATCTCACGGCACCGGTACTCGGGTAGTTTCCCACGACATGATTGGCGCGATTGGCGGCGGCCAGAAAGGCTCCTCGACGGTAGTAATAGCGGGCGACATGAACCTCGTGCTGGGCAATGTTCTCGCGCAAATACAGCATGCGCTGCCGGGTATCTTCGGCATAGCGGCTTTGAGGAAACTTGGTGAGAAGCTCGGAAAAGGCGTTGAAGGATTCCTGTGCAAAGCCTGCGTCCCGTTGCGAGGGATCGGTGGGGACAAAACGGTCAAAAAAACCACCGGAACGCTGAAAATTGACCACGCCTTTCAGGTAATAGGCATAATCCACAAAGGGATTTCGCGGGTTTTGCTTGATGAAGCGGTCGCACGCGGCAACCGCCGAGTCGTGTTCCTCATCCTTGTAATAGGTGTAGGCCACGTCCAGCTGGGCCTGCATGGCCAGAGGGCCAAAGGGATAACGGGCCTCCAGCGACTCGTAATATTTAATGGCGGTGGTGTAATCTCCCTCCTTGAGGGCCTGATTCGCCTCGGAATAGAGCTGCTGGGCGCTCCAGTCCTTGGTCTTGTCCTTCTGCTCGGGCAGCCAGGAGCAGGCGGCGAGTGTCAGCGCCAGAAACATCGCGGCCAAGCGCAGGAAAACCCCGGTTTTGACAGCAGGAAAAACAATCTGGGAAAGCGGTGAGAGATTCATGGCAACCGGTGTGTGAAACAAAAGGGAACGGTCATGCTATCCTGCCCTGACCGCTGCGGATACCGGAACCGCCATCCCTCTGCGGCCCCAACAAGCTTGTCAGTATATCTCAACTTGCATCCATCGCCCCCCGTGCCTGACTCTCTCACCCACCCTGCCGATGGGGATGCCACCCTGGAATTGGCACCGGCCATGGATTCTGTCGATCCCGGTTCGGATCAGGACAGCGATGCCGCCGATTCGCAAGGGGTGACCATTGGCCCCGAGCAGCACGGCTGGCGTCTCGATCAGGCTCTGAGCGCCTTATTGCCGCAATTTTCCCGCAGCCGTCTGAGCCGTTGGATCCGTCTGGGACAGGTACTCTACGAGGGCGCTCCGGCCCGTCCCAAGGATAAGGTGAGCGAGGGTGGACAGGTGACGCTGATCGTCGAGCCCGAGCCCGACATGACCTGCCAGCCTGAACCCATCCCCCTCGACATTCGCTACGAAGACGCCAGCATTCTGGTGATCCACAAACCCGCCGGGCTCGTGACCCACCCCGCTGTGGGCAATTGGTCTGGCACCCTGCAAAACGCCCTGCTCCATCACGACCCCGCTCAGGCCTTGCTGCCCCGGGCCGGCATCGTCCATCGCCTGGACAAGGACACCAGCGGCCTCCTGGTGGTGGCTCGAACCTTCGAGGCACACAGGTCACTGGTGGCGCAATTGCAGCGCCACAGCCTCGCCCGCCACTATCTGGCGGTGATTTGCGGCACACCGGTCAGTGGCGGGCAGATGGAGGCTCCGATTGGCCGTCATCCCCGGGATCGCCTGCGCATGGCGGTTGTAGCCAACGGTAAACCCGCCGTCACCCATTACCGCATCCTCAAGCGTTTCCGGGGCCATTGCCTGGTGGACATCCGCCTGGAAACCGGCCGGACGCATCAAATCCGGGTGCATTTTTCGCATGTGGGTTATCCGCTGGTGGGGGATCCGCTCTATGGAGGGCGCAGCTTCCTGCCAAAACACGCCACCCCCGCACTCATCGAGAGGCTACGAGGTTTTGGCCGCCAGGCTCTGCACGCCACCCATCTCGGACTGATCCATCCCGGCAATGGCCAGGCAATGGCCTGGACTGCCCCGCCTCCGGCTGATTTTTTATCCCTCCTGGAAACACTCAGGGCAGACTGCGATACCGGATCAGCTGTAAGAATTCAGTCGTAATCATTGGATTATCTACGGTTCGCTCATTTTGAATGCCACGTTATCGGATCGCGTAGCCAACCCTTGATAAATCTCTGTGGGAAACCCCAACAGCCCCAAGATACGCGATTGCACGGCGTTCAGCGGAGTCACACTGTACGAATTCGAGCGGCCACCAGCGTAAAGTCGCGCAG
>JBAXSA010000104.1:0-8856 GCA_037130945.1 Pseudomonadota bacterium
TAGCCTCCCATGAGGCTTAGGCTGGTCACACAAGCTCTTAGCTTCGTAGCCTCAAACTCCGGCCTTTAGGCCGGGGTGGTGTGACGCCGTTATTACCGTCCCATCAACCGCAGTTGCTTGGGTGTCAGCAGCCAGGCCAGGCGGGAGCGATTGCTGGCGAGCGGTTTTTTACCGGTCACCAACGCCGCGCCGCCTTTTTTAAGATCGCAAAAAAGACTGTGATCGGTGCCGGTGGTTAACCAGCCGATCAGTTGCGACAACCCCGGTTCGTGCCCGACCAGTGCCACTGTGGCATCGGCGGGATGGCTATCCAGCCAATGGCCGACATCGAGGTTATTCACCCCGGGGGTGAGAACCTCGGTTTGCAGCACAAACTGGTTGCCATAGGCCGCCGATAAAATCCTGGCGGTTTCGATCGCCCGCACCAGGGGGCTGGTGGCCAGCACATTGAGTCTGGGGATCAGCCGCACCAAACCCCGGGCAGATTCTTCCAGGTGTACCCGGCCTTTACGGGTCAGGGCACGTTGGGCATCGTTGCCATCCGGAACAGCGTCTTCGGCGACACCGTGACGGATAATAAGAATATCCATACCAACCTCTCTATTTCATGGGTCAATGAGCGACATGTATACCCGGGCAGGATAACAAATCCTCTCCCCAGGGTTCGAGCCAAAATTGTGGCGAGGCGGGGACTGGGCAAACGCGCCCGCCAGGGCGACAATGCCCAGCCACTTGCATTGATCTGGAAACCAGTCCCCTTGGCCTCACTCGTCCGTGCTTTTTCTACCGTCGGTGCCAATACCCTGCTGTCGCGTATCTCGGGTTTTGTCCGCGATATGCTGGTGGCCCGCCTATTCGGGGCCGACGCCGCCGTCGACGCCTTCCTGATCGCCTTCAAGATCCCTAATTTTTTGCGCCGGCTGTTTGGGGAAGGGGCCTTTTCAATGGCCTTCGTGCCGGTGCTGGGGGAATACAAGGCCCAACGGTCACTGGCCGAGTTGCGGCGCTTTATCGACGATGTCGCCGGCACCCTGGGCGGGGTGCTGCTGCTGGTCACCGCCCTGGGCATCTGGGGAGCGCCCTTCTGGGTATCCCTGTTCGCGCCGGGATTTCGGGCCGATCCGGAAAAATTTGCCCTGGCGAGCGACATGCTGCGCCTGACCTTTCCCTACATCCTGTTTATTTCCCTGACCGCCTTTGCCGGGGGCATCCTCAACACCCACCGGCGCTTCGGCATTCCTGCCTTTACCCCGGTGCTGCTGAATCTCTCCCTGATGGGGGGTGCCCTGTGGCTGTCGCCGCATCTCGAACGGCCCATCATGGCCCTGGCGTGGGGGGTCTTGATCGCGGGCATCCTTCAGCTCGGCTTTCAGCTACCATTTTTACATCAAATCCGGCTGCTGCCGCGTCCCCGCTTCAATCCCCGGGATGAAGGCGTGCGCCGGGTGATTGGTTTGATCATCCCCGCCCTGTTTGGGGTCTCGGTCACCCAGATCAACCTGCTGGTGGACTCCCTGTTCAGCTCTTTTTTACCCACGGGCAGCATCACCTGGCTGTATTATTCGGATCGCCTAATGGAGTTTCCGGTCGGGGTGTTGGGCGCGGCGCTGGGGACGGTGATCCTGCCCAGCCTCTCCCGGGATCATGCCAGCCAAAATCCCAGTGCCTTCAACCGAACCCTGGACTGGGGCCTGCGCTGGGTGGCGTTGATGGGCCTGCCGGCAGCGGTGGGTCTTGGGGTGCTGGCCGGCCCCTTGCTCGCGGTCTTTTTCCATGCCGGGGCTTTTACGGGCCAGGACGTGGTCATGTCGGCCCGAAGTCTCATGGCCTACGCGCTCGGTCTGCCGGCGTTTCTGCTGATCAAGGTGCTGGCCCCGGGCTTCTACGCCCGTCAGGATACCCGGACACCCGTGCGAATCGCGGTGGTGACACTGGTGGTTAACATGCTGCTCAATCTTGCGCTGTTTCGCCCGCTCGGCCATGTGGGGCTGGCCCTGTCCACCTCGCTGGCGGCCTGGCTGAACGCCGGTTTGCTCTATGGACAGTTGCGAAAGACCGGGATTTACCACCCGCTGGCGAGTGGCCGGATGACCCTGCAAGGCCTGATAGCGGCGCTTTTGATGGGGGGTATCCTCTGGTGGGGGAGTGGCGACTGGCTACAATGGCTGGCTCAGGCGGGTCTGATACGCACCCTGCACCTGGTGGGCTGGATTGTCCTCGGGGGAGGCGTCTATTTTGGCATCCTGGCCCTGATGGGGATTCGCCCACGAGACCTCGGAAGCCCTTAGGCCCATTTTTTTGTTATCTGTCAATATATTGGATCACCTCACCGGATGCTGAGACAACAAGCCGCCACTGCAATCCTGGCCGACAGGCTCGATGAAAAGCTCGAACTCCTGGCCCGGATAGACCCATCGGGGTCTGTTGACACCCTGGCAGAGGTCGTGGCACAGGGTGTGGTGCCAGGCCGCGAGCTTAAACCGGAACTGGTTGAGCCTGGCCAGCTGAAAAAGCGCTCCATGGGTTCGGCACAGGGACGGGCGGCCTTGATCCACGCCCTGGCGCATATCGAACTCAATGCCATTGATCTGGGTCTCGACATTGTGTGGCGCTTTGCCGATATGCCTACAGCGTTTTATCGTGACTGGATTGGCGTGGCCCAGGAAGAGGCCTATCACTTCACCCTGTTGCGAGACCATCTGCGTGGCCTTGGCCACCACTATGGCGATTTTCCGGCGCATAACGGCTTGTGGGAGATGGCGGAAAAAACCGCAGGCGATCTTCTGGCACGTCTGGCGCTGGTGCCACTGACACTGGAGGCGCATGGTCTGGATGTCGCCCTCCCCATCCGGGACAAACTGCGTCAGGCTGGCGACGAAGCGGCTGCGACGATTCTCGAGATTATCCTGCGGGATGAAATCGGCCATGTGGCCATTGGCAACCGTTGGTACAGGTATCTATGTGCCGAGCGCGGACTTGAACCGCTCGCCACCTACGCAAAACTGGCCAGCCAGTATCGGGCACCTCGGCTGCGCGGGCCTTTCAATCTGGAGGCCCGGCGTGCGGCGGGTTTTAGCGAAGAAGCGTTGCGGGCACTGCAGGCTTGAAATTTGGCCGAGAACCCTAGTCTGTAGACACTTTTCCAGGTATCTGAAGATCCCCAGAATGCGCTATCCTGAAGGTCTCAAGAGCTTCAAACATACAGGGGTGAATTATGCAGCGGAATCTTTCGGAATCGGGGGGACTCTCTCTCTCCGCCAACCCGCTTGTGGTCTGGTGGAATCTGCCCCTCCTGTTGCTCGCGGCCACCACGGGATTGCTGGTGATGGCGGCCGGACAGGCAGCACCCATGGCGGTTCTGGGGGCCGCCATCGCACTAGCTGGGGTGTTGGGGGGAGGCTGGTGGACTGCCCGTGCTGTTGAACCGCAGTGGCTGGCTTGGGCGACGTCGCTTTGCGAGACCGAGCGTGCCAATCTCCGGGAACAGACACGACAACAACAGGCACCGGTCGAGGCGCTGTGCGGCCGGGTTTCGCCACTGTGGCGCCAGCATGTGGAGACCGGACGCGGTCAGCTGGATCAGGCGCTGTCGGTTCTCAGCGCCCAATTTGGCGAATTGGTGTTGCATTTTGACCAGGCGGAAGCCGCAGCGGCCAGTGAAACAGGCCTAAAATCGGGCGGGGAAGGGCTCTTGGCGTCGACACTGCGGGTGGCGCGTGAAGAGTTGCTGGCGCTCAAGACGGAATTGCATCAGGCGCTCAAGGCCAAGGAAACCATGCTGTCCCAGATGACCACGCTGGAGCAGACCACCAAAATCCTCAAGGAACGGGCCGGCGAGGTCGCCCAGATTGCCGCCCAAACCAACCTGGTGGCCCTCAACGCGGCCATCGAGGCGGCCCGGGCGGGCGAGGCGGGACGTGGCTTCTCGGTGGTCGCCGACGAGGTAAGAAAACTCTCCACCAAGTCGGGACAAACCGGCGAACACATCCGCGATGTGGTCGATCGTCTGGTCGGTGATACCCAGCGAGTATTGAACGTGGCGGGCGATTCGACGGCTCAGGACGAGGCGGTGATGGCACGGGCGGACAGCACCATCACGACGGTGCTGGAGCGCTTCGGCCAGACCTCGGGCCGGCTCGGCGCGGCCCACGGGATTCTCGAACGCGCCACCGACCAGGCCAAGAACACCATCAATCGCATCATCGTGGATCTTCAGGCCCAGGATCGGGCGTGCCAGATCCTCGGCCACGTCTGCCAGGATCTGGAAAAATTTGAACAGCACTTGACGACACGGCGCACGGCCCAGAGCCAGGGGCTCGCGCCACCCGTCATGGATGTGGATGCCTGGCTGGCCGAGATGAACAAGACCTATACCACCCTGGAACAGCGGGCCACGCATCAGGGCCAGGGTGCCGTGGCCAAACGGGCCACGGCATCGGATGTTACCTTTTTCTAGCCAGCAGGGGCCGGTTTCCGTTCCAATTCCGGAGTGATTGCGAAAATGTCCAAGACGATCCTGATTGTCGATGATTCGGGTGCCATGCGTCAGGTGGTGAAGTTGGCCCTGGTGCGGGCCGGTTATGAGGTACTCGAGGCCAGCCACGGCAAAGAGGCATTGAAACAGCTGGATGGCCGCAAGGTGAATCTGGTGATCTCGGATGTCAACATGCCCGAGATGGATGGCATTACTTTTCTCAAGGAAATGAAAAAGCTTCCGGCCTACAAGTTCACACCCTTCATCATGCTGACCACCGAGGGGGATGAATCCAAGAAAAGGGAAGGTCAGGCCGCCGGGGCGCGAGCCTGGATTGTCAAGCCTTTCCAGACCGACCGTCTGCTCGACGCAGTCTCCAAGGTTATCGCGCCTTGAATAAATTAATAAATATAATAAATATTGAGAGGAAAACGCTATGTATTCAGAGGGACATCCCTGCCGTCTGCGCCTCGAAGGAGAATTGACGATTGCCCACGCAGCGGGGCATCACCAAATACTTCTCGAAGCCCTCTCGCGATGCCCCGAGTTGGAAGTGGATCTGGGGGGCGTGCAGGACATCGACACCGCCGGGGTGCAGATCCTGCTCGTACTCAAGCGTGAAGCCGCACGCGCGGGTCAGGTGTTGCGTTTCGTGGCCCATGGCCCGGCGGTGGTGCGGCTTTTGGATCGTTACAATCTGGTCGCTGAGTTGGGCGATCCCTTGCTGATTCCTGGTTAGAGGGGGGGGGTGTGATGTGATGAATGACGCCGATCTCGAACAGGCCGTCGAGGCCTTTCTCCAGGAGAGCCAGGATCTCCTGCAGAGCCTGGAAACCGACCTGCTGGCGGTGGGGGAAGCGCCGCCCGATGATGAGGCTGTCAACCGGATGTTTAGGGCCGTGCATACCATCAAGGGCACTTCGGGACTGTTCGCGCTGGAGGCGGTGATCGAGTTCACGCATGGCGTGGAAAATCTCATGGATCTGCTGCGCAAGCGGCAGTTGGTCTGGTCGAAGGATTTGATTGCGCTGTTGTTGCGCTGCAAGGATCACATCGCGAGCCTGCTGGAGGGATGGCGGAATGGCCGCCTGGCAGAGGCTGCTCGCGTGAGTGCCGATTTGCTGCGCGAAATCCGGCCCTACCGGGAGGCGGCCGGCGCCATGACGCCCCCAGCCCCGGGTGGCGAGGTGGCGGTCGAGCGCCTGGCGGGGGGAGAGGCGACGGCATCGTCGGATCTCTGGCATCTCTCGATCCGGCTGCGCCCCGAGTTGCTCTGCGAAGGCATGGATCCGCTCTCCCTGTTCGATTACCTGGCCCGTTTTGGCGAGATCGTGCATGTCACCACCCTGTCGGAGGGGCTACCGCCGACCGCCAGCTTCGACCCCGAGCGGTTATACCTGGGTTTTGAGATCAGTTTCCGGTCATCGGCCAGCAAGCAGACCCTCGAAGGGGCCTTCGAGTTTGTCCGGGAAGGCAGTTTTGTGGGCATCCTGCCGCCGCGCAGCAAGATCTCCGAATACCTGCGCCTGATCGAGGAACTCCCCGAGGATCCGCGCCGGCTCGGAGAGATTCTGGTGGAGGGCGGCGCCATCACCGCCTACGAACTCGATAGCGCCCTGGCCACTCAATGCCTGCAACGGGTTCAGGCCTTGTCGGAGGATCGCCCGGTGCCCAGGCTGGGCGAGGTGCTGATGGCCAGCCAGGCGGTTCACGCCCCGGTACTCGAGGCTGCGCTTAAAAAACAGGCGCAGGTGGAGGAAAAAAAATCCCACGAGGTCAAGCTGGTAAAAGTTCAGGCCGAGAAGCTCGATCACCACATCAACCTGATTGGCGAGCTGGTGATCGCGGCGGCCTCAACGCGCCTTCTGGCGGATCGGGCCCGGGATCGCGGGCTCCGCGAGGTCACCTCCAGCCTGGAGGTGCTGGTCGATCAGATCCGCGATAGCGCGCTGCAATTACGGATGGTGCAAATTGGCGAGACCTTCAACCGCTTTCACCGGATCATCCGGGATGTCTCCCAGGAGGTCGGAAAACCCATTCACCTGAATATCTCCGGGGCCGATACCGAACTCGACAAATCCATGGTCGACAAGGTCGGCGACCCGCTGGTTCACTTGGTACGCAACGCCATCGACCATGGCATCGAGTCCCCCGAGATCCGGCACGCGCGTGGCAAGCCGGCGCATGGCACGGTGTCCCTCCATGCCCGCCACGACTCAGGAACGATCGTCATCGAGGTGAGCGACGATGGTGGTGGTATTGAACGCAACAGGGTTTTGCAAAAAGCCCTCGAAAAAGGCCTCATCAAGCCCGAGGATAGACTGACAGATCGGCAGATCCTTGCCCTGGTGCTGGAGCCGGGCTTTTCCACCGCCGAGCAGGTCACCAATCTTTCCGGCCGTGGGGTTGGGATGGATGTGGTGCGGCGTAACATCGAGGCTCTGCGGGGAACCCTCGAAATCGACAGCACCGAAGGCGTGGGCACCTGTGTGCGCATCGCGCTTCCGCTGACGCTGGCGATCATCGACTGCTTCCTGGTGGCGGTCGGGGAGATCTCTTATGTGGTGCCTTTGGATCTGGTCGCGGAATGTATCGACCGGCCACCGGTCATGGCTGCGTCAGACCGTCGTCATTATCTGAATCTGCGCGGCGAGGTGCTACCCTACATTGATTTACGAAATCATTTTGAGGTGTCAGGCGTAGCACCTCCCAAACAGAAGATCGTTGTGACCCAGTTCGGCGGCCGGAAGGTGGGATTGGTGGTGGATCGATTGCTGGGAGAGATCCAGGCCGTGATTAAGCCCTTGAGCAAGCTGTTCGGACGGGTGATGGGAATCGCCGGTTCGACCATTCTCGGCAGCGGTGACGTGGCGCTGATCCTAGATATCCCCACCCTGGCGCAATCGGCCGGCCAGAGCGAGGCCCGCTCCCTCACACGGCACCCATAGTTCCTTAAGTTTGATTGGCTTGATTGATTGATGAGAGACAGAAGATGTCCGTGAAAAATCTAACCCTGAAAAAGAAACTCATCGCCCTAGTGGGCGTGGTGCTGGTCACGCTGTTGGGTGTGACCGGGGCAGGCTGGTGGGGACTGCTCTCAGAGGCCCAGGTGATCGACGACTACGGCACTCAGACCGTCCCTTCCCTGCGGGCCATCGGTGCCATGGCCGAAGCCTACGCGCTGCTGCGCTACCGGCTCTTGCAGCCCGCCATCAAGGCCAACAGCCATGACCAGGAGATTCAGGATTATTTCAGAAAATCCCTGGAAGAGGCCCGGCATGAGATCGAAATCTTCGAGACGGCACGCAAGGAATACCAAGCCATCGACAGGGGGAAGGAAGAAGAGGCGCTATGGAGGCCGGTTCTGGAGAACTGGGAGGCTTACCGGGGACTGACTCCACGGGTCTTGGAGGTGTTCGAGCAAATGGCGAAAAACGCCGACGAGACCCATCAGAAAGAGTTGTTTGTCCTCTATTTTCAGCGTCTGGAAGAGACTCGGACGCTGGGCCGCGTCGCCCGGGAAAAGATCGATGCCCTGGAGGATTTTAATCACAAGGAATCCGTCAAGGCCCACAGCGCGGCGCTGGTCACCGAGACCAACAGTAAGCGATGGATGGGCATGACGGGCCTATTGGGTACCCTGCTGGTACTCTGGATCGGCATCTGGGTGGCCCGTAGCACCCTGCGCCAAGTGGGGGGCGAGCCAGCGGATGCGGTGGGGGTAGCCACTCGCATCGCGTCGGGGAATCTCTCGGTGGCCATTTTGCTGCAGGAGGGAGACACCACCAGTATCCTGGCCGCCATGCAAACCATGCAGGAGACCCTGGGTCATACCATCCATCAGGTGCGGGAAATGGCCGGTCATCTGGCCGAGGCGGCCCAGCAAATCAGCGCCACCTCTCAGACCCTGAGCCAAAGTACCTCGGAAGAAGCTGCCAGCGTTGAGGAAACCACGGCCTCCCTGGAAGAAATGACCTCCTCGATTGCCCTCAACACTGAAAATGCCCAAACCACCTCCCAGGTGGCACAGAAGGCCTCCTTCGATGCCATCGAGGGCGGTGAGGCGGTGGGCAAGACCGTGGTGGCGATGAAGCAGATTGCCGGCAAGATCGGGATCATCGACGACATTGCCGACCAGACCAACCTTCTGGCACTGAACGCCGCCATCGAGGCGGCGCGGGCCGGGGTGCATGGCAAGGGGTTTGCGGTGGTGGCCGCCGAGGTGCGGAAGCTGGCCGAACGCAGTCGCGAAGCCGCCGCCGAGATCGGCGAATTGGCCACCAGCAGCGTCGAAATGGCGCAAAAAGCCGGTGGGCTTTTGGAGGGTATTGTCCCGGCGGTTCGTCACACCGCCGAACTGGTGCAGGGGATTGCCAACGCCT
>JBAXSA010000105.1:0-8756 GCA_037130945.1 Pseudomonadota bacterium
GCATAAATGTCGTCATTGACATATTCGTGGCGAGTCTCCTGCTGGCGTTCCCAGGCTAGGTACTCGCGTGGTGTGAGGTGCGATTGGGGTTGCGCGCTCATGGATCTTCGAATAGTGCCTGACTGAAAAAACTAAAACGGGACATCGTCGTCGCCGAAGTTGCTTCCCGAGGAGGAGCCACTCCCACTGCTAGGTGGTCGTGGCGCGGGCGGAGGACTGGGGGGGGCGCTGCGGGAAGGCTGCGTATATCCCCCTTGATAGTCATCACCACTCGCCGGGGGGCGCTCGTCACGACCACCCAGCATTTGCATCTGATCGCCCACGATCTCGGTGAAAAAGCGATCCTGTCCCGTTTGCGGGTCTTGCCATTTGCGGGTGCTGATGCGGCCTTCGACATAGACCTTGGTGCCTTTCTTCAGATAATCGCGGGCCGTCTCGGCGGTTTTTCCGAACAGCGCCACCCGGTGCCATTCGGTCTGATCAACAAATTCTCCCGTGGCCGGGTCTTTACGCGCATGGCTGGTAGCCAGGCTTATATTGGTGACAGACACGCCGCCCGGGCTGGCGCGAAATTCTGGATCCTTTCCCAGATTGCCGATGAGAATGACCTTGTTGACGGTACCTTTGGACATGGATTTTCTCCCTGATTGTTGAGCGATATTTGGAATAGGACGGGAAGTAAGGATTTAGGTGACCTCGGGCGCGGATTCCGCCACCGAGAAGGCGGCCAATGCGTCCCAGTCGACTGTTTTCGATTCGAGCTTGAGGTAGGCGACCTCATCCTCCGTCACGACATGGGCCTGAATCACGCCGGGCAAGGCCAGCAGGTGCTGGGTCAGCAGGGTTGCGCCCGCAGGATCCAGGGGCCCAACCCGCAACAGGTGATTGGTGAGGTAACGTGGCGCGGGCAGTCCCCAGATGACCCATCCCCATACAATCGTCATCAGGGCACCGGCCAGGAAGGGACTGGCATGTCCGAAATGGCTCTGCAACAGGCCGCCCGTCAGCCCGCCGGCGAAGGCACCCAGAAACTGCGCGGTGGAGTAAAAGCCCATGGCGGTGCCCTTGGCCTCGGGATCGACAAATTTCGAAACCAGAGACGGCAAACTGGCTTCGAGGATATTGAACCCCAGAAAGTACAGCCACAATCCGGCCACCAACATCACCCAGTCACCCTGGCTTAGGAACAGGGTGATTTGGGCAATGCCCAAGAGGGCCGTGGCGGCCAGGAACACCTCCTTGATGCGCCGGTATTTTTCGGCCACCAGGATAAAAGGGGCCATGGCCGCCACCGAGAGCAGCAACACCGGCAGATAGATCTGCCAATGGGCCTCGCTGGGCAGACCCATATCCCGCAGGAGGAGCGGAAAAACCATGAACAGGGCGGTCACGGAAAGATGCAGGAGAAAGATGCTGACATTCAAGCGCCACAGGGCCGGGTCGCGAATCACGGCGGCAAATTGGCCAGGGGTTGCCTCGGTGTCCCGGTGATGGTGGGCCGGGGGTGGCGAGGGGACGCGGCTGAACAGCAGCACCATCCCGAGCAGCGCCAGCCCCGCCGTGAGCCAGAAGATGCCCGGCACGCCGATCCAGCCATTCAACATCGGCCCCAGCACCAGCGCCACGGAAAAGGACAGGCCGATGGATAGGCCGAGGATCGCCATCGCCAGGGTACGGTGTTCCTCTCGTGTCAGGTCGGCCACCAGCGCGAGTACTGCGGCGGAAATCGCTCCCGCGCCCTGCAAGGCCCGCCCGAGGATTACACCCTCGATACTGGTGGCCATGGCGGCGATGACACTGCCCAGGGCAAAGACCAGCAGCCCCATGGCAATCACGGGTTTGCGGCCGATCCGGTCGGACAGGATGCCGGCAGGAATCTGCAACAACGCCTGGGTAAGACCATAAATGCCCATGGCCAATCCTACGGTTCCGGGCGTGGCTCCCTGTAGTTGCTGGGCATACAGGGCAAAGACCGGCAAGATCAAAAACAGCCCCAGCATACGCAGGATCACGATGCTGGCCAGGGGAAACACAGCCCGGCGCTCGGTGGCGCTCAGGGCAAGGGGAGAATCGGTACTCATCAGACCGCCGGGAACTCTTGGGACAGAAACACAGGGAGCCTATGGTAACAAGTTTCCCCCGCCAGCAGGATAGGGCAAACCGAGCCACCTGATGGAACAGGGCCGGCAGCAAGGTCTTAGCGGCTATAATTAGGGCAGGCCCATAGCAATGGCAGCCGCAAATCGCACCGCTACTTCAAGCCCTTTCCGGCTACGGCGGTTTATAATCCGGATCATTGATAGATTCGTTCCAGAACTGGTGCCATACCCAACATGCCGAATTCTCAGATAGCACATTGATGCAGGACTACGAACTCAAGGGAAAAACGATGATTGCCCGGCGTTTCAGGGGCTATCTGCCGGTGGTGGTGGATGTCGAAACCGGGGGGTTTGATTCCCGGCAAGACGCCCTGCTGGAGATTGCCGTGGTGATCCTGGAGATGAACGGCCAGGGTCTCCTGGTGCCGCTGGCGACCCACGCTTGTCATGTCGAACCCTTCCCCGATGCCCGTCTCGACCCCAAGGCCCTCGCCTTCAATGGCATCGATCCCTACCATCCCTTCCGGGGTGCCCTGCCGGAACTGGAAGCGCTGCATCAGGTACTCGATCCGGTTCGCCAATCCGTCAAGAGCAGCGGGTGCAAGCGTGCCATCTTGGTGGGACACAACGCCGCCTTCGATCTCGGCTTTGTGAACGCCGCCAGCCATCGGGCCGGTTACAAACGTAATCCCTTCCACCCCTTCAGCACCTTTGACACGGTCAGCCTGGCCGGTTTGGCGCTGGGCGAGACCGTCCTCGCCCAGGCTCTCATGGCCGCTGGCTTCCCCTGGGACAACCGCGAGGCCCACTCGGCCATCTATGACGCCGAAAAAACCGCCACCCTGTTTTGCTGGATCGTCAATCAGTGGCGATTGGGCCGGTCTCCGGGCTTAGCCCTCCGTGGCTTCGACACGCAACAGGGTGCCCTCGTCGACACCGGCTATCCTGACCAGCCGCCCGGCCAGACAATCCGGGCCGCGGATTTTCCAGAGCAGGCCGTCCAGCCACAGTTCTCCCTCGCCATTGACGATGGCCTGATCGAGCCGGATCACACGGCCCACATGTTGCCCGCCCCGGCGATTGAGGAAGGGCTCCGTGGTATGGATGGGATGGCGCTTAAAATACCAGCGTCCACCGGCCACACTGACCAGACTGAGCAGTGAGAACCCCGTGAGTTGGATCTCCCAGTTGAGGCCGGGCCAGATCAACATCAGGATACCCACCGCCGCCGCCGCCAGTGACAACCACACAAAAAAAATGGCGGGTACGAGGATCTCCAGGATCAGCAGCACCAGGGCGATGATCCACCAGTGCCAATAGACCAGCGATGACAAGATATCCATCGCTTACTCCTCTTTGCCGATGAACCCGGTGGCCTTGACGAGTTCGGAGATCCCTCCCAGGGAGCCAATCAGGCTGGTGACCTCCACGGGAATCATGATGACCTTTTGGTTCGGCGCGCTGGCGATCTGCTGCAAGGCCTCGGTATAACGCTGGGCAATAAAATACTGGATGGCCTTGACGTCGCCCTTTTTAATGGCCTCTGAGACGACCTTGGTCGCGGCGGCTTCGGCCACTGCCAGCCGTTCCCGTCCTTCTGCCTGGCGGAAATTCGCTTCGCGCTCGCCCTCGGCCCGGAGTACCCGGGACTGCTTATCGCCTTCGGCGCGGAGGATATTGGCCTGCCGCTCGCCTTCCGCTTCCAGGATCGAGGATCGCTTTTCGCGTTCCGCCTTCATCTGGCGTCCCATGGCCTCGACCAGATCCCGGGGCGGCGTGATGTCCTTGATCTCAATGCGGGTGACCTTGACGCCCCAAGGGGCGGTGGCCTCATCCACCACATGCAGCAAGCGGCCGTTGATTTTGTCACGCTGGGACAGGAGTTCGTCGAGATCCATCGAGCCCATGACGGTACGGATGTTGGTGATGGTGAGGTTCATGATGGCCATCCGCAGGTTGCTCACCTCATAGGCGGCTTTGGCGGCGTTGAGGATCTGGAAGAAGATGACGCCATCGACCTTGATCATGGCGTTATCGCGGGTGATCACCTCCTGCGACATCACGTCCAGCACCTGCTCCATCATATTGAGCTTGGCACCGATCATGTCGACAATCGGGACGATGAAGTTGAACCCGGGTGTCAACGTTCGCGTGTAACGGCCAAATCGCTCGACGGTAAACTCCATCCCCTGTTGCACACGTTTGACGCCCATGGCAACGATGATCACCGCGAGGACGACAAACAAAACGGGTAGCCACCCGAAACCAAATAGAGACATGGATGCCCTCCTACCTTATTAAAACCAGTTCATGATGCCGCGAAGTTTAGCCTACTCCGGGAATCGGCGTGCGTTCGGATTCTACTCCATCTCCATCCGGGACTTCCCCCCGGCTATCCGGCGAATGGCCTCGCCGGCCAGGGTCAACCCAAACAGGGCCGGCAGATAGCTGACCGAGCCATTCACCGCCCGTGCCCGGCCCCGCGCCATGGGTTGCGGCGGCAACGGCGGGTGCGGCGGTTCATCCGACCAGACCGCCAGGATACCGCGTCCCACACCTCGGCGGCGTAAATAGCTGCGTAACGCCCTGGCCAGGGGACACACCTGGGTATCCATGAGATCAGTAACCCGCAAGCGGGTGGGATCCAGACGCCCCCCCGCCCCCTGGCTGGAGATCACGGGAATGCCCGCAGCGTGTGCGCTCGCCACCAGGGCGGCCTTGGCAGACAGACTGTCGATGGCATCCAGCACGAAATCCAGCGGGCCAGTCAGATAATCAGACACATTGCCGGGATCGAGAAAAACCCCCACCCGGATGACCTGACAGGCCGGGTGGATGTCGGCGATCCGTTCAGCCATGACATCGCGCTTGGGCCGGCCCAGGGTGCTGTGCAGAGCGGGTAGTTGCCGATTGAGATTGGAGGGCGCGATAGCGTCGTGGTCGATCAGGGTCAACCGGCCCACACCCGCTCGTGCCAGAGCCTCGGCGGCATAAGAACCCACCCCGCCAAGCCCGGCCAGCAAGACATGCGCGGCCTGCAGCCGGGCAATGCCGTCATCGCCCAGCAGGATCTGGCTGCGTTCAAAAATCGCGGTGGTCATGTCGCCGCCCGACGGTCAAACAGTCAACTCGACATCTTCATAAATCGCTTCCAGGGGGATGGCGGTGTCCAGGCAATCAAGCCTCACCTCGCCCTCGGTAATGCGCTCTGCGATCCAGTTGTTATCTCGACGATGGCATAACACCTCGCGGCGATTCTGCATCACCAACAGATATTCGCGCAAAGAGGGCAGAGTGATGTAGGACAGAAGCTTTTCGCGCTGATCGATGCGCTGGGTGGATTTGGACAACACCTCCACGATTAGGCAGGGACGAGTGCGATAGTAGGTCTCGCTCTCCGTAGGATCACAGCACAGCATCACATCCGGGTAGTAGAAAATATCCTCAGCCGCCACACGCAGGCGAATCTTGATGTCGGAGACAAAAACTTGACAGCCCACGCTGCGGGCGAGTGAACGCAGGGATACCGCAAGATTCAGGGCGATCAGATTGTGGGCGACGCTGGTGCCGGTCATGGCATAGACGCGACCGCCAATGTATTCATGGCGGCGTTCGCTGGTCAGTTCGCCTTCCAGGTAGTCCTCGACGCTGATGAGGGGTTCGGGTTGGGTTAGAGCCATGGTTTTTTCCTCGGATCAATGTGCGTCGTCCTCATTCATCCTGAATCACCAGATGTCTCGCATTGGCAGGGGATCAAGTTGGACAGACGCCTGTTTGAAGCGTTATCGTACCATCCTCTCAGCATGTCGAAGTGCCATAAGGTAGTGGTTTAAAACACCACCGACTATCCTTATCCTCGATCCGGGTTTTTTTAAGGGAGGTTGATGTGAAGGCAGTGATTCTAGCGGGGGGGTTGGGAACCCGCCTGAGTGAAGAGACCCAACTGCGTCCCAAGCCCATGGTGGAGATCGGCGGGCAGCCGATCCTCTGGCACATTCTGAAGATATTTTCCGCCTACCAAATCAATGAATTCATCATCTGCCTTGGCTACAAGGGCTATGTCATCAAGGAATATTTCGCCAACTATTTTCTACACCGCTCGGATGTCACCTTCGACATGGCCACCAATCACATGCGAGTGCATCAGAATCACGTCGAACCCTGGTGCGTGACGCTGATAGACACGGGCGAAAATACCGCGACGGGTGGCCGCCTGAAACGAGTCGCTGATTATCTCGATCCCCACGAAACTTTTTGCTTTACCTACGGTGACGGAATCGCTGATCTGGATATCGCCGCCGAGATTGCCTTTCACAAACACCACGCCAAACTGGCCACGGTGTGTGCCGTGCAGCCACCTGGCCGGTATGGTGCACTGGTATGCGATGGCCCGCAGGTCACGGGTTTTCAGGAGAAACCGCCCGGTGATGGCGGCTGGATCAATGGCGGTTTCTTTGTTCTGCAACCGGAAGTCTTGTCCTACATCGATGGCGATGCCTCGCCTTGGGAGGGTGAAACCCTCGAGCGAATTGCCTGTGATGGCCAACTCGTCGCCTTTGAACACGCGGGATTCTGGCGTCCCATGGATACCCTGCGCGATAAAATGCACCTTGACGAACTCTGGCAAAGCGGGCGTGCGCCGTGGAAAGTTTGGGAATAACACAGTTTGGTGGCATCTACCGGGGCCAACGGGTTCTGGTCACCGGCCATACCGGTTTCAAAGGGAGTTGGCTGACCCTCTGGCTTCAGTCACTCGGTGCCCAATGTACGGGCCTGGCACTGGCCCCGGACACCTCGCCCAATCACTGGGATCTCCTGGGCCTCGACATCCCCGAGTGGCGCCTCGACCTTCGTGATGCGGATCGCGTCGTCGAGGCGGTTCGCGCCACGGCACCGGACGTTGTATTCCACCTCGCGGCCCAGCCCCTGGTTCGTCGCGCCTATCGTAATCCGCTTGAGACCTGGTCGACGAATGTGATGGGCACGGTCAATCTGCTCGAAGCCTGCCGAAGCGTCCCTTCCGTGCGGGCTATCCTGGTGATTACCAGCGACAAATGCTATGAAAATCGCGAATGGGCTTGGGGCTATCGGGAAAACGACCGGCTGGGAGGGTATGACCCCTATAGTGCCTCCAAGGCGGCGGTGGAAGGGGTGGTGGCCAGTTATCGCCAGTCCTTTTTCAATCATCCCGGCGCACCTCTCTTGGCCTCAGCCCGTGCGGGCAATGTCATTGGCGGCGGCGACTGGTCTGAGGATCGGCTCATCCCCGATCTGGTGCGCGCCGTCCAGCAGGATGTGTCAATTGTCATTCGCCACCCGGCGGCCACCCGGCCCTGGCAGCATGTGCTGGACTGCTTGAGCGGCTACCTAGTCTTGGGACAGCGGCTTCTGGCTGGCGATCAGCACCTCGCCGAGGCCTGGAATTTTGGGCCGCACAGCCAGGATAACCGCACGGTTTCGGAGATGCTCACCGTCCTACGGCGGCATTGGCCAGGGTTTGAATGGCACCGCGATCCCATCCCTCAACCCCACGAGGCCAATCTGCTCTACCTCGATAGTACCAAGGCCCACAAAACCCTCGACTGGCGTCCGGTATGGGGGCTAGAACAGGCCGTCGCCATGACGGCCCAGTGGTATCGCCACCAGATGGAGGAGAATATCCTGGTCAGTCAGCCCCAACTGGCCGAGTATGTGAGCATGGCCCAAGAGGCGGGTTTAGGCTGGGTTGAACCATCGTTAAAGGGCAAGTGAGCAGCATCCAGATGGCACGCTTTGAGTTTGCCCCAACGCCAATCACAGGTCTCATCCTCGTTGAGCGTAAGCGCATTGAAGACCATCGAGGGTTTTTGTCGCGGCTTTTCTGTGCTGAAGCGTTCAGCGCGGCCGGTTTTGACAAACCCATATCGCAAATCAACCACACCCTGACACGCCATAAAGGCACGGTTCGGGGTATGCACTTCCAGTGTCCACCCCACGCGGAAATCAAGCTCGTCAGTTGCCTGCAGGGCGAGGTTTTTGATGTCGCCGTGGATCTTCGCCAGAATTCACCCACATTTCTAAACTGGCATGGAGCATTACTCTCCGCGACCAATCAGCGTAGCCTGCTGATTCCCGAAGGTTTCGCCCATGGCTTTCAAACGCTGATTGACCATGCCGAACTCGTTTATTTCCATACAGCCGCTTATCATCCCACCTCCGAAGGTGCCCTGAATGTTATGGATCCCCGTCTGGCCATTATCTGGCCTCTTGAAGTGACTGAAATATCGGATCGTGATCGCTACCATCCCTTGCTTGCTCCAGACTTTGATGGACTCATCACAAACGATAGAGGCATCAGGACATGAAGTGCCGCCACTGTCGAGCCCAGTTATCGCTGCCGTTTATAGACCTGGGCAGCGCTCCGCCGTCCAATGCCTATCTCACCCAAGAGATGCTGCAGGCACCGGAGAAGTGGTATCCACTGCGAGTGTTCACCTGCACGGAATGCTGGCTGGTACAAACGGAGGATTACGCCCACCGTTCCGAACTCTTCGCCGGGGATTACGCGTATTTCAGTTCGTTCTCGACCACCTGGCTGCAGCATGCCGAATCCTATGTCACCAGCATGATCCAGCGTTTTGACCTGAATAAAAACTCCCAGGTGATCGAAATCGCGGC